>VMTH01000076.1 GCA_013791745.1 Candidatus Omnitrophota bacterium | reverse complement strand
CAATGCTTCTCTGACCGCCAGCTTGACCACCTTCCCGGCATTCGGCAGACAGACATAAAGGTAATTTCCCTCTCTGTCCAATGCAATGCCGGCTGGCTCCTCCTTCCCCGCTTTTTTAACAAAACTTCCGACATCAATATCCAGCATCTTCTTCCCGTAAACATCAAACTTCTTAACGCTGAAGTTTTTGCCGTCTGAAACATATATGTTCCCCGACGGGTCAAATACCGCGTCTACCGGATGCTTCAAACCTTCTTTCAGTTCCCTTATTACTTCGCCCGTTTCGGGATCTATCACGACAACCCTGTTATTTAACGTGTCCGCCGCGCATATCATACCCTCGTCGTTCACATTTATACCCCCGAAACGGCTGCCCTCTATCTTTATTTTCTTTACATATATTCCGCCGCATGTGAAAACAGCCAGTCTCTCATTCTTGCTGTCGGCGACATAAACCGCCCCGTCCAGCGAGACGGCTATTCCGGCCGGCTCTTTCAGTCCCGCGTCCTTACCGAACTCAAGAAGCAGATGACCCGTCGCGCTGAATTTCAATATCCTGTTGTTGAGCGTATCCGTCAGATAAACATTCTCATCAACATCCGACGCAACTCCGCCGGGTTTCTTAATGCCGTTTCCTTCTACCTTCCAGAGCGCCTCTTCCCTCGGGCTGTATTTCGCCAGCTTCACCTCTCCCGAATCCGCAAGCTCAACATTCAGTCTCCGGTCAACTTCCACATCCGTCGGATGTTTCAGCCCTTCTATAACGCCCTTGAGCTCTATATCTTTTCTGTAAACTCTTATATCGTGTCTGCAGGTATCGCCCGTAACATCGCTCACCGTAAGTCGCAGTGTTAAAACCTCACCGCTCATCTCAGGCATCTCCCATTCCGCGAGTATGCCCTTCTCCGTCACCGGCTCTGTCGAATATTTTATCATCTGCCACTTCGCAGGCTTTGCGCCTTCTCCCCACTCAAGAGACCAGTCCTTGAAGGCTGGACCATGTTTGGCGTCGGCATAACCTGTTATATTCAGGCTTTCGCAATTTACTATCTCCCTGTCGGCAGGCGATATTATAAGGCCTTCCGGTGTGGCGCTTCCGTAGAGGCTGTTCTGCGCGCGGGCCGTGGCCGTAAGCGCATTGCTGTTGGCGTCAAGGCCGTTTGTCGTCACTCCGTCATTGTTACCCCAGTTGGACGCCGTCGAGCCGTCCGAGAGCGTATTCTTTCTCTCCATGCTTATCTTTGATGTGTTGTCCCCCGCGAACCAGCCGGAAGAACAGTTAACCCTGTCCACCGTTATTCCGCCGGAATCTTTAAGCGTTAAATCTTCGGCGGTATTATCAAGCGCGCCGGAATATATTAGATCTGCCGTTATATCCGATACCGTCGTGTCATCCGTCCTTTCAAGCAGATAATACGAATAAGGAGCTATGCTGCCGCTCAGTGTTATGCTCGGCGTACCGTCAGCCGAGGCCAGCGTCCAGTCCGTCAGCGTTACCGTATCTCCTGTATTATTATAAAGCTCTATCCACTCATCATAAGCGGACGCGGCTGTGCCCATCCACGCGATCTCGTTTATAACGACCGAAAGATAAGTTGACTTTGCTTCGGCCACAGCCGAATTCGAAATCTCCGACATATTTAAGGCGTTATCCCTGGCTTTTATCGCGAACCAGTGCGTCACGCCCGGCGATAGTCCCGTCAGCGTTTTCTGCTCCAGACTTCCCGAAGGCAGAGGCGTCCAAGTATTAGCGTAGTCAGCCGCCACATTAAAATCATTTTCCGATTCTATCGCCCCGACGGTTGAATATCTCAAAACATACGACGATGCCGCGCCTATTGTTCCGTCGTCGCCCATAGCCGTCCAGCTGAGTTTAATTTCACCCTGATTGTCTCCTGTAAAGGCATAAAGATCCGTCACCGTGGAGGGCGCCGTAATATCTTTTCCCGCCGCCGCGAAAGCTCTGGAGGCTGATGTGTCCATGTCAGAATAGTTCTCCGCCTCGTCCGCCGACTTAATGGCGAACCAATAGGTGACGCCGGGTTCAAGCCCTGTTATAATCCTGTTCTCGCCGGCTCCCGGAGAATTTACTTGCCAATTCTGTGACAATTCCAGCGCCTGCTCCCATGATACAGCGCCGGGAATTTCGCCTGCCGTCGAATATTTCACAACATAATTTCCCCATTCATTATTACCTGTCGTTCCCTCATCACCCGGCGCCGTCCAGACAAGATTGACCTCGCCCTCTCCGGGACCCGCGAATGCCGCCAAATCAGTAACCGCCGACGGAGGGATTAAATCCGGTTCGCGGTCGCTTGATGAATTCTGCGGATTGTAAAAACCCGTGTGTATCACAAAATCCGCCGAATTATCATTTATGTCATAGGCGTTGCCTGCGTATCTATCCGCGCCGAGCGACATACTTTCCGCTGTTGAAGAAGCGTCTGTTTTCCGCTCAATGCTGTCCCCTGTTGATAATGCCGCATTAACTCCCGAACCCTCAACAGCGTTATCAGGCGCCGGATTACCCCAACCAACCTTATCCAGCATGTAATCCCCGCCGTCCGTTATTATCACCCCGCTCGTTCCTGTCAGCTGAGAGGCGAAAACCGCGTCTGGCGCCGGGCTTATATTCCCCGCGCCCAGCAGAAAATACCCCTTCGATGGCACAATGTGATTCGTCCATGTTATCTGTTTCGTTGTTATCCCGTTTGACGAATTAACAAGTTTCAGTTTAAAAGTTCCCGTATCAATAACAACATCCTCTTCCGTCGGATTATATAATTCCACAAACTCGTTCCCCGCCCCGTCCGTCCCTATGCAGACCTCGCTTATTAACAGATATGTTTCTGCGGATATTGCAAAAGCTAAATTAGATATCTCCGATATATTGTTTTTCTCGTCAAAGGTTTTAAGCGCTATGTAATATGTCGTGCCCGGCATTAAGCCCGGAAGTAAATGATCTTCCACAGTCCCCGATGACTGCGGCTGCCAATCGTTGTTATAATCCAAAGCTCTTCCCCAGTTTGACCCGTCTATCGTAAATGTGGCGTATCTTACAATATAACCCGACGCGGTTCCCGAATAGCCGTCGTCGCCCGAAGCTGTCCAATTTAAAGAAATAGAATACGGCTTATCTCCCGTCACAGCGGCAAGGCCTGTTATCGCTGACGGCGCCGTCACATCATACTGCGCTATCGACTGGGCGATGTTTGAAACATCAGACCAGTTCTGCGCCCTGTCTTTCGTCCACAAAGCAAAGTAACATGTCGCCCCGCCGGTAAGCCCCGTCACCTCCTTTGTGAACAAACTCCCCGGCTGACAGTTGTCGGTGGAAATTTCAAAAACATAATTGCTTTCATTCCAGGCCTTTGTAAAACTCGAATAATCAATTCTGAATATTCCAGTTAATACTCCGCTCGTCCCATCATCTCCGGGTGATGCCCAACTTAAATTAATTTTACTTTCCGTCTCTCCTGTTTCAGCATTCAGACTCGTCACCGCCGACGGTGGCGCAATATCATATTTAAAAACATTACCGGCGGAGGGAATCTCCTCATTTAATGCTAAATCCTTTACTTTGCTTTGTATCAGATAATAATGCCCATCACTCCAATTGGAAATTGCATAAATCCAGTTTGTGGTCCCATCGGTAAGATTCCAAATCTGAGTCGAAATCCAGACAGCCCCATTCCAATATAATGAATCTGTTTGGTCGTAAATGCTAACCCGCACTTCACTGCTTCCGTTCAGGTCATAGGATGTTCCTGAAATTTCCATGAGACTGTTAAGATAGGAATCATCCGCCGGAACCAATATTGTGGATGTGGGCGCAACCGTATCGTATGTGAAATTCCGAGACACAGAATCACTGATATTACCAGCATTGTCCTCGCCTCTGACTTTTAACATATACTCCGATTCCTGAAAAAACGATTCCGGATTGGATATGTTATATGACCAGTTAGATGTGCCTTCGCATACATTGTAACTTTCAGCGGATGCCCAGCCCGTTCCATTCCACCAGAGATTATCTATCAATTTCTGCACGGCAAGCTCAATGCTCCCGACTCCGGCGATCCCGTCGTATGAAGTCCCTAAAACCTGAGATAAGGTGTTTACAAATTCATTTTCCTGCGGTATAACAAATCCGCAATCCGGCCCTTCACTGTCAAAACTGAATGTGTGCGCGTTCGCAGAACCCGTCGAGCCTTCCAATTCGAAATTACCCGCCATATCTTCCGCACGGGAACGCACAAGGTATGCGCCGTCCGTTAGAGCCGGAACTGAAAAAGCCCATGTGCTGCCATTCAATTGAGTATCATTCCAGACGCCGCTTGCTGTCCAGCTTGATAAACCCGCGTCCCAATATAATGATTCGTCAATCGTTGAAAGTTTCACGCACACTTTATCAAGTTTTACGCTGTCCTGCGCGCTGCCAGTGAAGGCGCTCAGCTGATTGTAGATACCGCCTTCGTCAGGCAGCACTATAACGCTTGAGGGCTGAGTTAGATCAGCCGTTACTTTGCCATTTAAGCCGTCCGATATCTTCACATAGTCATAACCGCATGTATAAGCGTTTGTGTAATTGGTCCTTTGCGAAGCATATACATACGCGGTGTTGAAATGCTTCTGATATGCTCCGTCTTCAACCCTGATAGGCATCCCGTTGATATCTGTCAAATCAACATATATATTCCCCGCATTATTTATCAGAATATGCCACTCCGCTTCTTTCATATTATACGGAAAATCACGGGAAGGATTATTTCTGTCATCATAAGAGGTATATATCGTACCCACCCCTCCGCCGCTGACCCTGCGCTGAACCATCCAATGCACTCCAAAATGGCCGGGATCTTCCGGATTCGTATTATCGGGGTCAACCCTCGCGACAAACCGGAACCAGTCATTGTAATCATGCGGCTGAATTCCCGTACCTGAGAGATCCGTCGGAAGAAGATAAAACTCATTCCAGAAAAAATTACCGTTTGACCCGTTCTGCTCCGTCGGAACCCTCATCCTTACATTGAACTCAATTTCATCGGTCAAACTCTTTGATTCTTTTGACACGGCATACACCGCACCGTACTGGCCGCTTATACTCGCCGCCGCCGTAAGATTCAGCCAGCCGTTTGCCGAAACTGAATACGAAGATAACCCCGAACTATGCCCCTGAGTCCATAAATTGTCAGACAAGGTATTGAAGTTTTCCTGAAACTCTCCCGCATAATTACCCAGTCTGTCCGTCGCCGAAATGCCGATGCTATAATCGCCTTCGGCAATCCCCGAAGGTGACCATAACGCGCTTATTCCTGAAGTTCCTTCTCCGCTTCCCGTGAGAGTCTCTACGACCGTGCCGTTTGAATTTTTTATTGTCACCGTCCAATCAGCGTACTCGGATAATGCGGCCGTAATGCTTACCGTGTCTTTAATTCCGTCGCTGTTGGGACTGAAATACAGCGGCTCGGCGACAAAACTGCCGATCTCCGGCGGTGAATTGTCAACAACAATATTGGACGCCTTCGAGGTTTCAGTATTACCGATACTATCAACGCTGTAATAATAAACGGTATGGTTCCCTTCTCCCGCAACAGACAGAGTGTCCGTATAAACCTGCCAGAGATTATCGTCAATTTTATATCTTATTTCCGCCACACCTAATCCGCTTTCATCTCCGACATTTATTAAATCATCCACCGCCGTTAATGTCAAAGTTGTGGCGTCTGTTACATAAATAGTTTGAGTGTCAACATAACTCGGTTCGCCCGCCGATATCGTTGTTCTCGGCGGCAGACTGTCCGTATAAGCTTTGCAATATGTGCCCGGAACTTCCGCGCTCCCATATATCATATTGTTTTCCAAATCCCGCCACAAAGTCACATCCGTCCATACGCCTTCCTGATATGACAGTATTTTTAGATTCTGTTTTACCCCATCAGCCAAGCCGGAAGAAAAATTTAAGCCCACTACCGGCCGTCCTTCGTATTCAGCATCAGTTGTAATTTCATATGCCGTATTTTCGGGCACGATTATGTAATCGGTCATCCCCTGCGGGACGGCCTGAACTGCCTGCGTGTTGCCCTGCGCATAAACATACGGAAAATTTACTTTTGCGGCAGGCTGCAAATCAACTATAACATTCCCCCCTGCTCTTGTGTTATATCCCGGATTGGGCGCAGGGTATTCATAACCGTAATAATATGCCCCAATATCGCACCTCGTCCCGTCGGGGTCATTGTATTCGGGAGATGGATCGCCCGCGTCAATGCAGGGCGAATTTACCATCAATCTGTAATCTCCCAATCCGCCGTCAACAAATTCAGGATTGTTTGCATTATTATCACTTCCTGGAAAAGTTGATACAGGAACCTTAAAATTGTAAACACAATTATAAGATGCAAAATTACCCGAAGTTATATCCTGCAATTCAATTCCCGTCGTATTTGTCTTTGTATAATTGAAAACTATATTATTAAAAATTTCCCGTAAATAACTTTTTGAATAAATGCCTGCAGCGGTTGCACTTCCTATGATAATGGTATTATTTAGAATCTTGGCATAGTTGGAATATTCATCTACAATACCGGAGTTTTCTCTTGTGCGAATGATATTTCTTCTTATAACAGCATTTGTGGTGTTTCTATTGTATATACCCACATCTTCTGAAATTATATTGTTATTTTCAATCAGAAAAGTCTGGTCATAACACGCCCCACGCAAACTAATCCCAATTTTGCTAGCAAAAATATAATTATCGCGTACCTTCAAAATCTGACCGTCACCCGTAAGAGTAATACCTTCGGCAACTTTTGTTATTATATTATTTTCTATAATCAGTTCATCTGCAACATCTCCTCCGTATAAACCACGATTTGAAGTTATAAACTGTCCGCCTTTGCAAAAGTTGTTATCTATCTCTATTTTCCCATTTAAATAC
Organism: Candidatus Omnitrophota bacterium; assembly: GCA_013791745.1. Lineage (NCBI taxonomy): Bacteria > Pseudomonadati > Candidatus Omnitrophota > Candidatus Omnitrophota bacterium. The sequence continues at coordinate 3,506 of VMTH01000076.1, read as the reverse complement.
TCCAAACCGATTGCGCAAAATGTTGTGCTGAATTCATTTCTGTCTATTTTAATTCGCTCAGAGTTAGTGATATAAATACCTTTCCCCCATTCATATAATGTCCCTGTATGATCAACATAACTTTTGCAAATACCTTCAAAACTGCAGCTACTCACTTCTATATTAAAATTGAAATATTCCTTTCCATGATATATATAATCCTCGTAATTAAGCGGCCAGCCGTTTTGATCCGTAATTGCAATACCGACATCTGTATAATTTTTTATTTGCAGACGAGAAATTTTTATGTTGCTCACCTCTCTGCAATAAATCGCACATCTTTTTTGATTTGTCCCGTCAAGTATGACTTCGCCTCGGCCCTGTATCAATATCGGTTTTTCCACCGTTCCGCCTGTGGATATATCGACTGTTTGATTGTAATAAGTGCCCTCCGCGATAACAACCCTTGTTCCCGGCACCGCCGAATCGACCGCCTTTTGTATGCTCGCAAACGCCGTCTCTTCCGTTAACCCGTCATTTAAATCACTGCCCGATAGAGAAACGAAACGAGTATTGCCCGCAACAGATGATACTGAGTTTGAAATCCCCGATGTTATTCCCTGCGAATTGACCGTCTTTACCGCAAAATACCACCTCTTGTTTTCTTCAAGGCCGGTCAATACTTTTAACTCTTTACTGCCCGACGACAAAGGTTCCCAGTTCTGCGGGTAAGAAAAAGCGCCAATAAAATCTTCTTCACTGTTAATTGAGGAAGTTGAATACTTTAAAATATATCCGCTGGCCGTTCCTTCTGTGCCAAAAGAGCCAACAGCGGTCCAACTGAGTGCAATATTTTCTTTCGACTCCACCATTAAATCCGTTATTACCGCCGGCGGGATACCCTCTCCCGCCATAATAACAAGCGGTTCGCTCTGCAAATCACTCTCATTCCCGTTTATGTCAACCGCTGTTATCCAATAACTGTATGTTCGCCCGTTGGTAACATACATATCTTTATAGAATAAACTCGACCGAGTGTCTAGCTTTACTCTGCATCCGGGCGATGTCGCCCTGTATACATTGTATAGTCCCGTATCTCTATCGGGACTGGCATTCCACACAAAATATATAAAATTGTCGCCGCTCTCGCCAACTATTCCCTGTATCACCGGCGGCGGCACATAGTCCCTATGGTAAGCTATGTTTACCGACTTTACCAGCGGGCTTATTTGCGGGTCATCTGACTCTAATAAAACCCTGTATTGCACATATCTTCCCGCAGGTGAGGTTATGTCGCTTCCCGATTGCGCATAATCGTTAGACCATTCCCCCTGATACGGACTATTAGGATAGGGGGTCGTCCTCGTCTGGAACTTCACGCCGCAACCCGCGGGAACTTCGGCATCCCAGCTTATTGTCTCCCATTCCGAACCCTCACCCGTATCTATTACTTTTGAAATATAACTTCCCGCGGTTGTTGTTTCTATCGCCAGTTTGTATTTTGCTCCGGTTATTGAATACGGCGCACTCGTGTTTGGGAAACCAAACCGCGCCACGTTAAACCATTCTCCTCCTGTCCGCGATGTTCCACAAAGGATGTTCTGCGTATCCCCCCAATCCAAATAAACATTCCACCATCCCCATGTGTCTGCCGGATTTGCCCTTAATTTAAATGTATTAAAGCCCTCATAAAATGTGTTCGGCACACGAATCTCGGTATACTGTATATCATTCCCTATCAATCGTATGGAATAGGGAAAAATCCTCACGCTGTATTCGCCATAGCCGAAACTGAAAGCCCCATCCTGACCGCCCACAGGGCTTTTATATTTAAGCTCTAATGTATTGATTGCCGGTTCGTACTCCCAAGGCAATGCCATAAAAACTTCTATATTCGGCGCGGCGCGCTTTTCCCCCCAGTAATATACCTTGAAATAGTCAGCCCCTGCTGGCGGATTACCGAGCCCATCCAGAAGGTAATTATAATACACATCCTCATCCACAAACTCTGTCCATTTCTCGCCGTTTACCCATACTTCGCGAAACTCCGGCTTTATCCAGTCGGGTATGAGTACCCGCCTACATTCATTATATGTGTACACGCAATTGCGGTTATATAACTGGAACTGCTTCTTGTCCGGAATTATCGCTTTATTTGCTATTACTATCCCGCTTTCGTCCAGCTTTACGCATATGTCCATCTCCGCCGTAACAGAATCCCACAGCCACATTGAGCTTTCTACTTCTTCGAGAGGAATATCGTAACGGCAGACTGTAGTAGAAGACAATGCCCCCCATGTCTTCTCCCAGTATTTCCCCGTCCTTATATATCCGTCGCCGTTAAGATACGCCATGTAAAACTCACCGCCATCAAACTCGCTATCCGTTGTAGCGCTGCTTGTCGCTATTATGAAATGGTGCAGACTCGACTCGGAGTTCTTTGCCCAATCCTCAGCATAGAGTTCCAATGTGTAAGCTCCTTCTTGGTCGAAAGTGTGGTTTTTAGCATAATTACCTTTAATATAGGCCCCATGATTTTCAGCAATATTATCACTAACGGAATAGGCTATAGTAACGGGCTCTGCGTAAACTTTACCATTTACTAAATCTCTTCCACCTTCTGTGACGGTAATTTGAGGTTTTGTTGTATCTGTTTTAAAAGGATAGGGGTGTGCATTTTTGCCTTCATAATATGTTTGTCTATAATCTTCCTCAATAACTGAAGAGATTTGAACTCCATCGTACCTTAAATACCTCGTAGCGTGTATTACTGATATCGTATAGGTACTCCTACTAACATCCCATTGTCTGCTTTTAAAAATAGCAGTATGTTCTGTCCAATATATAATATCTCCCTTACTGCCATTTTCCCAATTCTTTGATGAACCAAGAAAAACTGAAAATTCACTAGTTCCATAATGTCGCCTTAAATTTGCACAATAAGAAACTAATCCAGTGCAATCAAAGCCCCCTGTCCATTCAGTTGAACCATCCCAAGAACTTGAGCCCCAATAATAGCCATAATGATAATATCCATTTTTAAGCTGGTCTGTATAATTGTAATTGGGCGGCTCTCCCGGTTGATATGATTTAGTTAGATATTGTTGAGCCTTGATAAATAAATTCTCACCAGTCGTAATGCAAAATCCGATGTTATAAAAAAACAAAGCAACAGCTACAGTAATAATTTTTGTGCGAATTTTTATTTTTCCTGCCATGACAATATTTTAACTCCGTCTTTCAATTTTTTAGAATCCCATATTAACTGATAAATATTTCCTGCTCCACTAATGGCAAAGGGATATGATGAAATATCTTTTATCTTTATTATGGCGCTAATTTCCCAATTTTTATCATATTTAATTATAAAACATCTGTCGCTCTGGTTCTCTATAAGTCCCAAAAAGTATATATTTCCGAATATGTCTTCGTTTTCATATCTGACATCAAAAATTTGTACTCCCTCGGGTAATTGTTTCTTTATTAAATCTAAATCAATATTTTTAAGCACCTTGCCATTCTCATCT
>VMTH01000075.1 GCA_013791745.1 Candidatus Omnitrophota bacterium | reverse complement strand
GCTTTTCATAGCGTCGTCAAGCGCCGCCGTGGTCGCTGATGCGATAAATTTTTTCTTGCCGAATCTCTCCTTGAGCGATTCTTTCAGATTCCCCATCGATACTATTTGAGTGACGCCCACCAGCGCTCCCATCATAGCCATGTTCACGGAAAGCTCTGTTTTGGCAACATCCAGCGCGATAGAAGTGGCGGGCACATAAAAAACATTCGCCTTTATTTTACTTAAATTCCGCTTATCTTCGTCGGTGAAATCAAGCGCTGTTTCGGCGTTGATTATCACTATGCCGTTACTCTTCAGTCCATCATAAAAAGGCATTGTATAACATTTTCCCATAGTGATTACATGGGGATGAAATATCATAATTATATCAGGATATACAATCTCACCCCTCTCATAAATATTGTTTCCCGAAATACGGACATAGCTCTCCGCCGGCGCAAGGCGCTTCTCCGCTCCGAAAAAAGGGTTAACAGTGCTGAACTTGCCGTCCAGTACCGCGGCTCCTCCTATGATGTGAGCGGCGGTTATCACTCCCTGCCCCCCTAAGCCGGACATTCTTATTGATATGCTTTTCTGGTTCACTTTACCTCCTCAAATTTTTTAATCAGCTCTTCCGCCGCGGGACTTATATATTCTTTTATCTGATAAGCGCCGCTTTTTTCCATATCCCTCGTTCTCTTCAACGATTCCGACGGTTTGAATTTGTAATTTGTCGGACAGGGACAGTATATCTGGATGTAGGTCGGCCCCAGTTTTCTCGCGAGAATAACCGCTCTCCTTACCATTTTTTCAAGCCGTTTCGGACGGGCGGGAGTTACCGATGCCGAATAAACACAACCCGCGTCTCTGGCGATTTCCGGCATAGGAAGTTTAGCGTACTTTTTTCCCGTAGGCGCCATATTGAGAACTGCTCCCTTCTGAGACATGCCGCTTTCCTGCCCGCCGGTGTTGGCATAAGCTTCGTTATCAAACATTATAGTCGTGAATTTTTCACCCCGGAACCAGGAGTGCATCACCATACCGAGTCCTATATCGCCAATCGCGCCGTCGCCGCCCATAGCCACCACATCCTTTGTTTTATCAGGAAACCTTATCTCCAGAGCCCGTTTCAACCCGGTGGCAACGGCATTCTGATTTCCGAATATTGAGTGTATATTATGGATGGCAACCTGAGCAAAAGAGAGGCTGCTGCAGCCGGTGGTGCCTACAATTACGGTATTCTCGGGAGACGGCAGCGACGCTAAAATCAACCGCTTGGAAAGAGCTAACCCGCAACCGGCGCAGAGAGGGTGCTCTTCGAGCAGCTCCTTAAAAGTCCCTAAGTCCTTGACTCCCAGTTTTTTACCGAAAGGGCCGTCGTTGACCAAATCACGGTAATCCTTCGGCATTATTTCTTCAAACCCCGGTGAGATTTCGTAGATTTTATTATTCATTTTGAGCGCCTCCTTATTTCCTCTAAAATCAGCTCCGGCGGCATTGTCATTCCTCCGAACACCCTCGGCGCGCCGATGACTTTGGAATTATCCTCAACAACAGATTTTATTTCCCGCGCAAGCCAGCCGGTTATATTGAATTCGGGAACAATGACGGCTTTTTTACCCTTAGCCAGAGCCTTTATTTCGTCTTTCGGAAAAGGCCTCAGCGATTTGAGTTTCACCAGGCCGACTTTGAGCCCCTCTGCTTCCGCCCGAATTATAGCGGCCCTTGACTGGGAAACCGCGGTACCGGAGGCCATAATCAGAATTTCCGCATCCTCATTTTCCGTCTCCAGCAAACCGCCGAGATATTTGTTTATGTGTTTTCTTGCTCTTTCCGCCGCGGCCCGGACTTCCTGCTGCCATGAAGCATGACAGGCATAACTTACATAATTGCTTTTCATCACAAAGGGATCGCGCATCTGTCTCACCGGCGGTGTTTCCATATCCATAACAGGAACAGGCGACTTATACGGATTGTACGGCGGAAGTTTTATATCCTCCGGCGCTATCTCAACCATTTCCCTCGTATGGGTGACAAAAAATCCGTCGGCAAAAACAGCGACAGGCAGGTGAACATCCGGCTCTTCCGCTATAATAAAAGCTTTAAGAATCATATCGTAAAGATCCTGCGCTGTTTCGGCATGTAATATAATCATCCCCGTATCCAGCAGCAAACCTATCTCAATCGTATCCGGCTGAATGGTCAATGGCGAATTTAATCCTCTGCAGAAAAAGGCGCACACAATAGGCAGCCTTGCTCCTGCCCATGTTGGAAACATCTCAAAAGCCCGCAGAGCACCTTGTCCGCCGGTTGCGGTAAAAACTCTCACCCCCCCCATAGAGGCACCGGCTACCGCTGACATTACACCTAATTCATTTTCTCCGCGGTAATAGTCTTTAACATAACCTTGAGCATAAATATCTCCCACAAGATGCATGCTCTCCGACTGTGGTGTAATAGGATAGGATATTGCCATATCCACATTTGCCCTTTTTATTGATTCTTTAACCGCTTCACTTCCCGTGATAAACTGTTTTTCCCGTTTAGCTTTAAAGAAAAGCTCTTCCGGTTCTACAATTTTCTGTTGAATTGCTTTATCGGACATTATTTCCCTCCCTTCATTTTTTTGATTACAGCCGTTAAATTGCGCACTTCCTCGGCGTGAACATCCCTCAATGAAATCATCGCGTCCTCGTGGCCGTAGTTTGCGCAGAGCGCAATGGTGTAACAGTCTGTCCCTCCCCTGATAATTTTCAGCGCCAGATTCGCATAATGACAGTGCACCCCCACAAAAACACAGACATCTATTTTGTTGTGCCAGATGGTAAGGTTCGGATGATTCGGATTGATTTCTTCCGCAGGATTGATCATCGGATACTTGGGGCGATAGTCCGACATAGGGATTATTTTTGCCCCCGCGGTATCAGCGAGCTCCTTTATTGCTTTCGCTTTCTCTACAGCTTTATCATTCCATGCCCAGAGAATAAGCGGGCCAGGGAAAAAATATGGATTTTTCGCGGACAGCAGTTTTTCCGCTATTTTTTCCATTGCCTCTTTTTCTGCCACAATTCTTCCCTCAATCAGAGCTTGCCCTCTGTCGGGAAGAACCACTCCCATGGAAGCTGCCGCCGGCGGCAGATAACCTTCCGGCCCGTTAATCACCCTGTAATTAGTCTCTTGCATCATTCCTCCTCTGAAATTTCAATATTCTCTCTTAATTCCGCCTGTCCCTCTTCTCCCGCTCTTTTTCAATTTGTATATTAATACAGTTAAGCTTTTATACTGGCGCCGCATTCAGCACTTGAAACATTTTTTTTATATTGAGAAAGATACCCTGTAACTTTCACTTCTTTAATATGAAGCTTATATGGTTTTTTGGTTGTGCCCCCAGAAACTGTTACAATCGTTCCATCAACTTTCTGTTTTTTCTTTAGTT
>VMTH01000074.1 GCA_013791745.1 Candidatus Omnitrophota bacterium | reverse complement strand
TCGAAATTGATAAGATGCTTGACTTATATACTAGAAAAAAAGTTAAGGTTTCAACTACAGTCTTCAGTAACATTGATGGTACAGCGGAATACGGCAAAGAAAACAACGTGGAAGTGGGAGATGACAATATAGTAAAGAAATATGACAAGAGCCGAAAGTCTCTTAGTATGAATGGAGTAGATATAGGATATTTTATAGTAGATAAAACCGCAATTAATCCGAGAATTAATAGTAATATTTCTTTTGAAGAAGATATGCTTCCTCCGCTGATTGCTGAAAAGCAGCTTATAGCCTATGTGACAGACAGGCAATACTATTATATAACGGATAGTGAGAGCCTGAAGAGTTTTGAGGACGCCTCGGCAGAAGAAGGTTTTAAGCCGATACCGAAGATATTATTTAACAGGGGAGCAATGATATGAGTTATTTTAAAGATTATTTTAAGCGTATAAGTAAAAATCTGGGGGAAGTGGATATCAGGCTGCTTGGTGAAGCGGCAGATATCCTTGCCGGGGTGAAGCGTGCGGATAAAAAGGTAATAATAGCCGGCAACGGAGCAAGCGCGGCGATTGCAAGTCACATTTCTGTTGATATGACTAAGAATGCCGGCGTAAGGACGGTAAATTTCAACGATGCGGATCTCATCACCTGTTTTTCCAATGATTACGGTTACGAGATGTGGGTGGCAAAGGCGCTTGAGTTTTATGCTGAAGAAGGGGATGCTGTGATTCTTATCAGCAGCAGCGGCCGGTCGGCAAATATGATAAACGCGGCAAAAAAAGCCCGGCAGTTAAATCTTCCCGTGCTAACCCTGACAGGTTTTAAACACGATAACCCTTTGAGCAGTATGGGGGCCGTCAATATCTGGATTGACAGCGAAGAATATAATATTGTTGAAGCGGTGCACGGGATACTGCTTTCCGCGATAGGGGATAAAATAAGTTGAGAATGTTGCCGGATATTGTATTAATTATTCGCGGCATGGCTATTTTAAGGAGTACGGGATGAATGTTCTAGTTACCGGTAATCTGGGTTACATAGGCTCGGTGTTGACGGATATTCTGTTAGACAGGGGGTATGTTGTCAAAGGTCTTGATACGGGGTATTATTCAGAGTGTGCACTTTATAACGTCAGTCCGCGGATAGAGCAGATAACTAAGGATATCAGGGACGCAGAATCATCCGATTTTGAGGGCATAGATGCGGTAATTCATCTTGCCGCTCTTTCAAACGACCCCTTGGGTGAACTCGCTCCCGGGTTGACGGAAGAGATTAATTTTCAAGGCACGGTTAATATAGCCCGCAGCGCAAGAAAAGCGGGAGTAAAGAGGTTTATCTATTCATCATCTCAGAGCATGTATGGTATATCCAATACTTGCAGTGAGCTGGATGAAGATAACAGTGAAAAAAACCCGCTTACAGCATATGCGAGCACAAAGTGGGATGCCGAATGTGAGCTAAAGAAAATGTGCTCAAAGGATTTTATCACGGTATGTTTCAGGCCATCAACGGTCTTCGGAGTGAGTCCCCGGCTTCGCTGTGATATTGTATTCAATAATCTTACGGCCTGCGCATATACGACTGGTAAGATAGAGATAAAGAGTGATGGGACCCCCTGGCGCCCCATTGTACACATAAGGGATGTTTCTTCCGCATTTATTGCGGGAATAGAGGCTCCGGAGGAACTGATTGCCGGACAGGCTTTCAATGTCGGAATAAAGAATGGCAATTATACAGTAAGGGATATCGCGGAAGCCGCGCAAAGGGCGGTATCGGGAAGCAAGCTTGTATTTACAGGTGAGCATGGATCAGATGCCAGAACATATAAGGTGAGTTTTAAAAAGATATTGAGTGTATTGAAAGATTATTTTAAGCCCGAATGGGATCTGGACAGGGGTGGTAGAGAACTTGTTGATTTTTTTAAAAAGATTAATTTTACCGAAGAACAGTTCAGGGGGAGATGTTGTAATAGGCTCCAGCAAATAAACCATCTTATGTCAGAAAATAAAATTAATGATAAGTTGCGGTGGTTCAAATGAGTTTGGTTAAAGAATATAAAAGTATAAGAAAATGCAGGGTGTGCGGATACGGAGAAATCAAAACTATTCTTGCGTTGGGAAGACAGCCTCTTGCCAATTCGCTGAATAAAAAAGTAGATAATAATGAAAAGAAATATCCACTGACAATAGCTTTTTGTCCGAAATGTTCGTTGGTTCAACTTAAGGAAACGGTCAGAAAAGAGGTTCTTTTCGACAGATATGTATGGGTGACAGGCACCTCAGCCACTGCCCAAAAATATTCTGAGACATTTTTTAAAAGAACGGTCAAAACCGCCGGACTCAGGAAGGGCGATATTGTTGTGGAAATTGCATCCAACGACGGGACATTTCTAAAACCGTTCATTAAAAAAGGATATAATGTTCTCGGAGTAGAACCCGCCGCTAATATTGCCGCAATGGCTAACCGTTCGGGGGTCAATACCGTCAATAAATATTGGGATATGGAATGCGCCGAATTTATTGTATCCAAATTAGGAAAGCCAAAGGCACTAATCGCCAGAAATGTAATCCCGCATGTCAGCGAGTTGCATGAAGTTATTGAGGGAATTTATGAATGCCTGTCGCCTGAAGGCACTGGAATAATTGAATTTCACGAATCGGGGAAGATACTCAAGGAACTTCATTATGATTCAATATATCACGAGCACCTTTGTTTCTTTTCAATAAAATCCATGACATACCTTTTGAAAATGCATGGTCTCAAACCATATCACATAGACATCAGTCCCATTAGCGGCGGCTCTTTTGTAATTTATTTTTCTAAAAGGGTTAAAAAGAAAAGCCCCGAGTATAGAAAACTTGAGGCAGGGGAAAAGAGGAATGCCGTGAATAACTTTTTGTCGTGGGCAAAATTTGCCGACCGCGCAAAACGCCATCGGAAGGAATCCCGCAGCATAATGAAGAAATTCAAAGGTAAGACCGTCATAGGTTTTGGAGCTTCCGCCAGGAGTTCGACTTATCTTAATTTCTGCGGTTTCAACCGTTCGCACATGAAAGCGATTATAGATAACAACAAACTGAAGCAGGGGCTCTATGCGCCCGGGTCAGCGTTGCCTATAGTTTCTTTCAAAAATGGATTTCGGATGAAACCGTCTCTCATATTTATACTTGCCTGGAATTTCAGGGATGAGATAATAGCGGAATGCAGTAAGAACGGGTATAAAGGCGACTATCTTGTCCCTTTTCCTAAAAAACCGGTTTTGATAAAAGGTTGTAAATAATGGACGAAAAACTTAAATTTACAGAACAGAGTATTAGGGGAGTATTCATTATAGAGCCGGATCTGTTTGTCGATCATAGGGGAACTTTCAGAAGACATTTCTGCGAAAATGAATTCAGGGAACATGATATTGATTTTTGCGTAAGACAGTGCAATGTGTCTGAAAATATTCGCAAAGGTACTTTGAGGGGGTTCCATTACCAGATATATCCTTATGGCGAGGCAAAGATTATTTCATGTTTTAAGGGCGGTGTATATGATATTCTTGTTGACTTAAGGCCGGAATCAGAGACATATCTGAAATGGATATCATTTGATTTGTCAGAAGAAAACAGAAAGAGTCTTTATTTGCCGCATGGTTGCGCTAATGCCTGGCTGACTTTAAAGGAGAACACATGGATGTATTATCACCACAGCGAATTCTTCAATCCGGGTGCGGAAAAGGGAATCCGTTACAATGATCCATTTTTCAAGTTTAAGTGGCCGACAACGCCGGAAGTAATATCGGAGAAGGATAGTATTTATCCGGATTTCAATCCATCTGCGGGCTCGTATTCCAAAGGAAATAAATGAAACGTATTTTTATAACAGGAGCATCGGGTTTCATAGGCAGAAATGTTGTTAAAACTCTGCTTCAAAGTTCAAATAAACTGATGTTTTTAGCAAAGGACAAAAAAGAACAAAAAATTCTTTCGGTATATGATCAGAAAATAGTGACAGGGAATCTGAAAGACATAAAAAGATTCGGAAAAATTATAAAACTTTTTAATCCGAATACTTGTATTCATCTTGCCTGGGAGGGTATTCCGGATTACTCGAAAGAGATCAGCAAACGGAATTTAGATAATTCCATAAAGCTGGTTGATTTTATCAGCAATGAGACAAATTGCAGCAAACTTATAGTAAGCGGAAGTTGTTGGGAATATGGGAAGATTAAAGGAATATGCAGGGAAGGAGATGCCGTTAATATAACTTCTTTTTTTTCATGGGCCAAGAATTCTCTGCATAACTATGCGAAAACAGCTTGCGGGGAGAGAGGTATTGACCTTGTCTGGTTCCGTCTTTTTTATGTGTATGGCTTCGGTCAACGCAAAGGAGCTCTTATTCCGGAGTTAACGGCTTCCTTGAAAAAAGGCAAGTGCCCGGATATAAGAAATCCGCTGAATGCGAACGATTTTATTGACGTGCGAGATATTGCCAGGGCATTTGCAATCGCTGTGAAAAAAAAGATTGAGCCGGGTATTTATAATCTTGGTACGGGAAAAACAGAAAGAGTTCTGGATATATGCAGAATATCTGAAAAATATATCAGTGGAACGGATGATTTTTCAAAACAACTGCGAAGAAAATCATTGAGGAAAAAACAGGAAATAAATTTCCGGGCGGACATAACTAAAACGGTCAATGCTCTGGGATGGAGACCGGAAATTGATATAAGAAAAGGAATAAAGAACTATCTAAGCGAATTGGAGGCAATGTGATAATTTCAAGGACACCATTAAGGGCGAGTTTTGCGGGCGGCGGTTCGGATTTAGCGTCGTATTACAGTACAGGCTTCGGAGCAGTTGTTAGTGCCGCAATCAACAAGTATATTTACATAACCGTTAACAAAAAATTTGATGATTTAATAAGGGTTAGCTATTCAAAGACCGAGATGGTGGACCATATAGACAAAGTGGAACATAACATAATCAGGGAAGCTCTGAAGGTTGTTGGGATAGAGAAAGGAGTAGAAGTTGTTTATATGGGAGATATTCCGCTTGGCTCTGCCGGTATAGGGTTGGGGTCATCAAGCAGTCTTGCGGTAGGTGTTCTTAACGCGCTTTATGCCTACAAGGGAGTGCACGTATCAGCCGCAAAACTGGCCAGGGAAGCATGCAAGATAGAAATTGATATACTGAAAAATCCTATCGGCAAGCAGGATCAGTATGCAGTTGCATACGGTGGGCTGAGCTATATACAGTTCAACAAGGATGAGACCGTGTTTGTCGATCCGATTATATATAAAAGAGATACCAGGGAATTATTAAACAGTAAACTAATGCTCTTCTACACAGGTATTTCAAGAGTTTCCTCGGATATTCTTGAAGAACAGGATAAAAATGCATCATCCAATATTGATTATCTTAACCAGATTGTCGGATTGGCAAAAGATCTGCGTTGTTGTCTTATAAATAATGATTTGAGCAGATTTGGTGAGATACTGCACGAAGGCTGGCTCATCAAGACAAAGCTGGCAAAAGGTGTAACCACGGACCAGATAAATGAATACTACCAGAAGGCCAGAGAAGCCGGGGCTCTTGGCGGAAAGATACTGGGCGCGGGCGCCGGAGGATTTCTTTTGCTATATTGCGAGGAATGTAAACAGGACGAAGTCCGAGCGGTTTTGTCCGACTTGAAGGAATCTCCTTTCATGTTTGAACCGCAGGGCAGCAAGATAATCTATGTCGGTGACCAGCATGATGCTTTATAATACGGAGGTAAGATGAGTAATGACGCAAAAATAACACTGGTTGAAGGGGAAGAGACAACGACCGTTGATGTGTACTCTGAGGAAGGGCTTGAGCTTGTCAGTAAACTATGGGTAAAACTCTATGCGCAGTACAAGCTTACTCATGACGTTAAATGGATGGGCATACCTATAATCCAGTTTCCCGAAGACATAATGATGATGCAAGAGCTTATCTGGAAGGAACGCCCCGATATTATTGTTGAATGTGGCATTGCGCATGGCGGTTCTCTGGTTTTTTATGCCTCGCTGTTCGAACTGATAGGAAAAGGGAGAGTTATAGGTGTCGATGTCGAAATACGCAAACACAACCGGGCGGCTCTTGATAAACACCCTATGAAACACAGGATAGAGATGATTGAAGAGAGTTCTGTTTCGGAGAGGGCTATTATTGAGGTCAAGAAATATATAAAGGATACTGATAAAGTTATGGTTGTGCTTGATTCAAACCACTCTAAAGAACATGTTCTGAAGGAGCTTGCCATGTATAGTGGAATGGTGACTCCCGGAAGTTATATAGTGACGATGGACGGCGCTCGGGAATGGGCATGGAACATTCCTGATGGAAAACCGGAGTGGAAAGAGGACAACCCGCTTAAGGCAATTGAGGAGTTCACCGGAAAAAACAAGCAGTTTGTGATCGATCCGCGGTATAACAGACTAAGAATAACTTCCAGCCCCAAGGGTTTCCTGAAAAAACTCACGCTGAAAGAAATTAAGGAAAAATAATGTCGGAATTTAAAGATATAAAGGACAAAAAAGTCTTGATTACGGGTGCTAGCGGCGGTATAGGAGCAGGCATTGCGAGGCTTTTTGCTTCTTACGGCGCCTGTCTGGGGATACATTATTGCAGCGCTAAAAAGAATGCTGTTCGGCTTGCGGAAGAAATAAAGAAAAAAGGCATCAGGATTGAACTGTTTCAGGGCGACCTTCAAAAGCCAGAAAGCAGAAATACTCTCGTCGGAAACTTTGTTAAAAAGTACGGACGTATAGATGTTCTTGTTAATAATGCGGGAGCAATTTATGATTATGAGCATTTTTCTAAATTGGCTGAAAAATCATGGGACTATACCTTTGACTTAAATGTTAAAGCCCCATATTATCTTTCGGCAGCCGCATTTATGAATATGAAAAGAAATGACGGAGGAAGGATAATTAACATCAGTTCGGCAAACGTAAAGTACGGGGGGAGCGCGAGGAGCGTGCATTATACTGCCTCAAAAGCCGCTTTGGAAAACCTTACGCTGGGTTTTGCCCGCGAAGGAGCCAAGTATAATATCCTTGTGAATTCCATCAGGTGCGGCCTTATAGCTACTCAGATGCATGAAAAGATTAAGGGATATAATGAAAAGCTGTTTAAGCAGAGGATAGAACTTATTCCGTTGAAGAGATCGGGGAAGCCGATCGATATCGCCAGAATGGTATTGTATCTGGCGTCCGAATGCGGCAGCTTTATAACCGGAGAGACATTCACGGTAGCGGGAGGAGACTGAAAATGAAACTATTTATTACAGGCGCCGGCGGGTTTATAGGTGGAGCTCTTATGGCACGTTGTGGCAAAGATAACTTGGATTACGTAGCTGTAGATATTGCGGATGGTTCTGCGGCAAATTACAGAAAAGCTGACATAGGGTCGAAAGATATAGCTGACCTGATTCCCGAAAATACCGACGCTGTTATACACCTCGCTGCTCTGTCCAGAGACCCCGACTGTAAGAATAAGGGGTATGAATGCTTCAATACAAACGTGATGGCGACACTTAATATGATAGATGCCGCCGAGAAAAGAAAAGCAAAGCAGTTTATATTCGCTTCTACCGAATGGGTTTATGGTTCATTCGCGGAAGATGAAGTAAAGGACGAAGAAACATCCATAGACATTACGCTGCTTGATTCCGAATATGCGCTTTCAAAACTTGTAAGCGAACAGAATCTTAGACAGAAATATAATCACGGTTTCTGTCCCGTGACAATACTTCGTTTTGGAATCATTTACGGCGCCCGCAAGCAGAATTGGTCGGCGGTGGAGTCTATTTTCAACATGGTTAAAACAAAAGAGGAAGTAAAAACCGGTTCGAGAAAAACCGGCCGCTGCTTTATTTACGTGAGTGATATTGTATCGGGAATAATCAAAGCAATAGGATTGGATGGATTTAATGTACTGAATCTGCAGGTCGACGGACTGATTACGCTGGGCGATGTGATAGAGACGTCAAAGAGCGTTCTCGGAAAAGATGTAAAAGTCACCGAGACGAACCCTGACAGCCCGAACATAAGGAATGTGTCGAACCGGAAAGCGAAGGAAGTGTTGAAATGGCGTCCGGAAGTTGATTTGAAAACAGGCTTGATGAAACTTAACGAAGTGCTTTCGGAATAAAAAATATGAATGAAGGTAAGATAAAATGTCAGATTTGCGGGTGCGCAAGCAGCAAACAGATATTTTGCTATAAGAAACCGGACAAATATGAGTTATCCGTAGGAGTGAAGCCCGGGAAAGGCTACTTCAGGAAATGGGTTTGCTGTACCCGCTGCGGATTCTACTATTCGCTATATTCAAGGGATACAAAGATACTGGATAGTATATATACACTTGCTTACAGGAGTACAGCTTCTTCTTGGAGAAAAGAGACGCCAGAAGAAAGGTTTAAAAAAATTATTTCGCTCCCGGCAAAAGGTTCGGAGACTAAATTCAGGATTGATTGGATTAAAAAAAGCATATCGAACATATGGAAGGATGGAGTGTTGAAGAAAGGGAAGGCTCCCTTTAAGATGCTTGATATTGGCGGCGGTTCGGGAGTATTCGCTTATGAATTTCGTGACAAGAACTGGAAATCTTATGTAATAGATCCAAATAAAGGAAGCATTTTTCTCAGGAAACTCGGTATTCCTTTGGTTCAGGAATCTTACAAGCCGGGGAAATTCAGGTATAAGTTTGATCTCATCTCACTTAACTACGCCCTTGAGCACATGAAGAATCCTGAAAAATGCTGAAAGATTTGTCCGGAGATATGAAAAAAAATTCACTGCTTTTTATAGAGGTTCCGGATAGTTTGTGTTTCAGGCACAGGCCATGTGGTGATGATATATTCAATTCCTGCCACCTTTGGTTTTTTAGTCCGGGTAGCATGAGCATTCTTCTTCATAGTTGCGGTTTTGAAATAGTGAAATTATGCAGGATGAAAACAATCAGGGGGCATTATGCCCTTATGCTTCTGGCAATGAAAAGGAATAATAGATAATGAGAGTAGAAAAGAAAAAGTTGAGCGGCCTGTATGAAGTTATAAACGAACCATGTATAGACGAAAGAGGTATGCTGGTACGACTGTATGATGAAAAGGAGTTTAAAAGATTATCTCTTAACACGGTATGGGCACAGGAGAGTTATTCCCGCACGGATAAAAAAGGAACTTTAAGGGGCATTCATATACAGTTCCCTCCGTTTACCGAGCGTAAATTAATAAGGATTATTAGAGGAAGTATGCTTTGGGTGGTTGTGGATTTAAGAAAAAATTCGGAGACTTTCGGTTTATGGGAATCCTGTGAACTTTCGGAAGAAAAGACTTCTTGCATTTACGTTGAGCGCGGCTTCGGTCACGGCTGTGTGTCCCTTAGCGACGGATGCGACATGTTTATAATGTCAGATAACTATTATTCGAGTGAGCACGGCGCGGGTATAGCATGGAACGATAAGGAACTTAATATCGACTGGAAGCTGGAAGGTATAACGCCTGTTATATCTGAGAACCATAGGAGTTATCCATCATTCAGCGAATTTCGCGAGAAATATGGCGGCGTGGAAATACAATAAAGGGAGAATCAGGCAGTGAAAAATAAAGAAAAAGTTGCGCGCGAGCTATTGAGAATCAGCCAGAGTCAGACACTTGTACATGAGATG
>VMTH01000073.1 GCA_013791745.1 Candidatus Omnitrophota bacterium | reverse complement strand
GATCCTCGCCTCGATGATAAATCACACGCACCTTTAAGCCACTGCCACCCAGGCACAGGTAGGGAAATTGTGCGAAGAGGCTGAAAAATATCTTTTTGCAACCGTTTGTGTGAACCCCGGTTATGTGGCTTTATCGAAGGATCTTCTCAAAGGTCCTGATGTGGGAGTGACAACGGTCATCGGTTTTCCTCTGGGTGCGACGACATCCACCACCAAAGCCATAGAGGCGCGCGACGCTATCGCCGCCGGTGCGGATGAGATAGACATGGTTATAAATGTGGGAGCGCTCAAAAGCGGTAATTATCAGCTCGCTCTGGACGATATCAAGGCCGTCAGGGAAGTAACAAGAGGGCATGTCCTTAAAGTCATCATTGAAACGGCGCTACTGACAAAAGAGGAAAAGATCAAGGCCTGCGAACTTTCGAAGGAAGCCGGGGCTGATTTTGTGAAGACCTCAACCGGTTTTTCAACGGGAGGCGCTACGGTTGAGGACATCAAGCTTATGCGTTCCACCGTGGGCCCGGCCATGGGAGTCAAGGCATCGGGCGGCGTTCACAACAGGGACGATGTTGTGGCGCTTAAAGCCGCCGGCGCCACGCGCATCGGGGCTTCGGCTTCGGTGGCGATCGTTACCGGCGCGAAAACAGAATCGAAAGGATATTGAAAAATACCGGTGTTATTGAATAATAATGCCCGTATGGGAGGGGACAGAACCAAGCCCCGGAAACAGGAGGATTAAAATGGCACAGATGGCATTGGGAATGGTTGAAACGAAGGGTCTGATCGGAATGGTGGAAGCGTCCGACGCGATGGTCAAATCGGCGAAGGTACAACTTTCAGGATACGAGAAGATCGGCGGCGGTTATGTCACCACATTCGTCAGAGGCGAGGTGGGAGCGGTCCGTGCGGCAGTTGAGGCCGGATCCGCGGCCGCCCAGAGAGTGGGAGAGCTTGTGTCCGTTCATGTAATACCCAGGCCGGACGACCAGCTGGAAGGGATCCTGCCGAAATAAACATTTTTCCCGGATTGATTAATGGATAAAGAGCGTCTGGAGAATCTGATCTTTGACGAACTCCTGAAGTTAAATCCCAAAGAGAAGAATATCAAGAGGGGTTTTTTCGCGGGAGATTATCTGCGAGGCCTGTCGCCTAAGGCGGCAGGCTCCGTCAGGCTCGTTACAGAGAATGATGTCAGGGAATTTCTGAAAACAGGCTCAAGGGTAATGAGTGTGCCCTGCGGGGCTATAATCACGCCTCTTGCCCGGGAACTTATGGATGAGAAGAATGTAAAGGTGGAATATGAAAGACCTTAATGGCAAAATCCTTCAGATAGCGGAAAAGGAAAAGGATCTCGTCGGGCGAAAAGCCGCGCTGAAGAAAAAAATAGAGAAAATTCTCAAGGCCGCCGCGGCCGAGGAGGAGCGCCTGATGAGCGATGCCGACCGCAGGGCGGGCGAAGAGAAGGAAAAAATGCTTTCTGAAAGCGGGAAACGTTCGCAGGAACAGGTAAGACAGATGCTCCTTGACGCTGAGATAGAGGCTAAAAGAGAGGCTGTTATTTTCAGGCAAAAAAGCGAAAAGTTGATATCCTCTCTCTTTAAAGAACTGGAAGGGTACTTTAAAAATTGATCGCTCCTCTCAGAAAGATCTATCTGGCGGGCCCGGCGGGGCGTTTTAATTCCGTTTTCGCTTTTCTTCAGAAAAAAGGCGTGATGGAACTTGCCGAAACTCCTTTAGAGATCACGAGCCCAGGCGCAGATAAGGACAGCGTCTCTTTTTACGATATCGCAGGGAGAGTGGAGGATCTGAAAGAGCTCATACAGTTCCTCGCCGAAGGCGGCGAGGCCTCGGTAAAGGGTCAGAAAAAAATCCCCGGTTTTAACGCGGAGCAGATCCTCGCGCGATTCCCCGGTTTAAAAAAGGCTTTCGCCGAAAACCGCGGCAGAATAAACGAACTGTCGGACAAAATATCCTGTCTTGAGAAAGTGCTGTCACTGCCGATTGATTTCACCTCGCTTTCCGGGCTTTCCATGGCATCCTGGCGGCTTTTTTCGTTTCCGGCGAAAAAAGCCTCAAAGCTTGAGGGCTTTTTCTCCGGCTTTTCAGATTCCGTTCTCGAGTGCGTTTATTCCGATTCCAAGAAGAAAATATACATGCTGCTTTTCCCCTCCGGAAAAATGCCGACTGACGAAAATTTGCAAAGCGCATCGCTCACCTCGCGAATTGAGTTTATGGATACCCCTGCGGATCCGGAATCTGAATTGAAAAAACTCAGAGAAGATCTGATCATCGCCAAAGATGAGGAGGAAATGCTCTACGACGAGAAAAAAGGCATGGCCGCGTATATGGGACCGTTGCTGCTCATCTATGATTATTATGAAAATGTGAAAATAAGAGAGGCCTCAAAACTGGAGAAGGTGTTTGAGACCGGAAAAATGTTCGTGCTGTCGGGCTGGATCAGGGAAAAAATCGCAGGGGATGTTTTGAACGAGACGGCTTTGAATTTCCCCGATCTTCACTGCGAATCGAGAAAACCCCTGAAGGGTGAAGATGTTCCGGTGAGCCTCGAAAACAATGACCTCGCCCAGCCTTATGAATTTCTGACATCCATGTACGGCGTGCCTTCCTACGGCTCGGTGGACCCGTCGCCGAACGCCGCCGTTTTTTTCGCTTTCTTTTTCGGGCTCTGCCTGACGGACGCCATGTACGGCCTTGTTATAGCGGGTGTCTCCGCCTGGGCGCTGGGATGGAAGAAAACGCCCCGGGAACTCAGAAAAATTTTGAAAATATTTCTCGGCGGCGGTTTGTTCACGGTTGTCGCGGGGGCGGTCACGGGCGGCTGGTGCGGCCCCGATTTTCTTTCGCGTCTCCCCGGGAGCCTCGGTTTTTTAAAAATCGCCGCGGACAAACTTGTTTTGTTTGACCCTGTTAATGATGCGCTTTTATTTGTGGGTATAGCCATTGCCTGCGGTTTTGCGCAGGTTATGTGGGGAATGGTTCTGAAATGTGTTGATGACTTCAGGCAGGGCAGGACATGGGCTCTTTTCTTTGAGGATATAGCCGCTATTATGATACAGATTTCAATGCCGGCGCTGCTGGCGGTTTACGCGCTCAAGATTTTTACGCCGGGGGCAATGCTGCTGAATACGCTGCATATCATGTTCGGCGCCGGCGCCGCGTCCATAGTGATATATAACCTGATAACGCAGGAAGGCCCCATTTTCAAACTGCTGTGGAGTTATTACGGCCTTTATTCCGTACTCACGGGCAACGCGTTTTCAGATATTCTTTCCTATATCAGGCTGTTTGCTCTGGGATTGACGACGGGTCTGGTGGCTATGGCGATAAACGAGATCGTCTGGATAGTGGTGTCATGGGGCGTATGGGCTATTCCGCTTGCGGCTGTTTTTTTCGTGCTTCTGCACGCCGGTAATCTAGTGATCAACATGCTGGGCGCGACGGTGCACACGATGAGGCTGCAGTTTTACGAGTTTTTCACCAAATTTATAAGAACTGGCGGCCATTATTTTAAACCGCTGAAAAATTTCGTAAAATACTCTTCGCTTGAGAGCGCAGAGACAGGACGGTGATTATGATGGTTGAGAAAATTTATCGGGAGGTAATAAAATGGATGGATTGACAATTGCTTTATTCGGGGCCGGGATCGCCGTGTTTCTCGGGGGAATAGGCTCCGCCGTCGGAGTGTCGACGGCCGGTCAGGCCGCCGCCGGAGTTTTGAGCGAGAAGCCGGAAAAATTCGGTGAGACATTTATTCTTGTGGCTCTTCCCGGAACGCAGGGCATTTACGGCTTCGCCGTGGGATTTATGGCGATCCTCAAGCTCGGCCTTCTGGGCGGCGGCACGCCCGCGGCGGTCTCTGTCAGCCAGGGGCTTCTTCTTCTGGCCGCCTGCATTCCCGTGGGAGTGGCCGGGCTCTTGAGCGGAATCTATCAGGGCAGGGTCTGCGCTTCAGGAATAGGTATTGTGGCCAAACAGGAAGGCAAATTCGGACTCGCGGTCATATACGGCATTCTTGTGGAGACTTACGCGCTGCTGGGTTTTGTCACATCGATCCTGGTGGTACTATCGGTGCAGCTCTAAAATGGCCTGGCAGGAACTTCTTGACAGTATAGAAAAGAGCATGAGCGATGAGCTCGATGAGATGCTCAAAAGCGCCGAGGATAAAAAAAAGAAGAGTCTCGCCGCCGCTGAAGCTAACGCGCGCAAGCTGCAGGATGAGGCCCGCGGGGAATCTGAAAGGGCGGCCGGACTCCTGCACGATGAGATCATCTCAGGCGGCCGGATACAGTCAAAAAACATCCTTCGCAAAGCGCATCTTCGCGAGATAAACGCCGTTTACGACGCGTTTAAGGAAAAACTGATGGCCTCCTCTGATCTGAAAAAGAAGATACTGATTGATTTTATAGAGAAAAACGCGTCCGGCGCCCCGGAGGCGGAGGTGTCCGCCGAAGCGCACTCCCTGCTTAAGGGCGCGGATTTTTCAAAAAAAATAAAATTGGTCAAAAAAAACACCGATTGTCCCGTTATCATCAACATGAATAAAATAGTCATGAGCTTTGACTGGGATGAATTTCTGCAGAAATTCAAAGCCGCCACTATCAGAAAAGTGAGCGAAGAAGGATCCGGTGCTTAACAGTGTGACATTAGAACAGTCTCCTTTCGGACGCGGTTCCGGCGCTGTTTTTGCTGTGGGGAAAGCCCGCGTGCTGGAAACACTGCTCTTAAGCCCGCGGGAACTGAAAGCGGCTTTCAATGCCGGGGATTTTCACGGTGCCGAATCTGTTATAAAGAGCAGGTCTTTCGGACGCTTGATAGATAACGGTAAGGAAGATTTCGGCATAGGGAAATATATCGCCGAAACCTCGGCCCTTTTCTCGGAAATATCGCAAAAAAGCGGGGATTTTTTCACCTCTGACGAATCAGGATTTCTGCGGTTCCTCGAGGAAAATTCCAGGAGCGAGATTCTCTCGGCGCTGGACAGTTACCCCGCGCCGCTGGATTTCTATGGATTTCTTGACGATAAAAGAAAAAGCCTGATGGGTCGGATAGAGGGAGATGATGTGCTGGAATATATATGGCTGGCGCTCTGGTGGCAAGCCAGGATAGTGAGGATGATACTCATGGCCAAGAATAGGGACGCGGATTTTAAATATGTCTCCTGAGGAAAAAAAAGTTTTTGCCTGCGGCGAAAATTTTTTCTGCAGCCTTTTCGCCTCGCTCGGAGCCGCGACGGCGGAATGGAAAGGCGATGAAGCCGAGGTGTTTGAAAAAATGAAAGCCGCACAGGGAGCTTTTTTTATATTCTCGCAGAGCGCTTTTGAGGATCTGAAAAAAAATTTCAAGGAGAGTTTTCCCGACGCCCCGTATATAGTTTTTCCTCTCCCGGGGGAAGAGAACAAGATAGAAAGGGAAATAGCGGAGCTTGTAAAAATTGCTGTGGGAGTCGAGATATAGCGCACCGGAGAACAGAAATATGAATAAAAAAGGAAAAATTATCAGAGTGGCCGGGCCCCTTATTCAGGCGGTCGGCCTCGATGACGTCAAGATGTATGAGGTCGTGCATGTCGGCATACAGGGACTCATAGGAGAGGTGATAGAGATCCAGGGCGAGGTGGTTTCCGTGCAGGTCTATGAGGAGACAGGGGGCATCGCCCCGGGTGAGCCGGTCGAGGCGACGGGTTCTCCTCTTACTGTCGAGCTCGGACCGGGACTCATACAGTCCATATACGACGGCATCCAGCGCCCGCTTGAAAAGGTGCGGGAGCAGACAGGGGATTACATTCTGCGCGGCGTAAGGGCCGCGGGCCTCGCGCGCGACAAAAAATGGGAATTCAAGCCTCTTGCCGCAAACGGCACCCAGGTGCAGGAATTCTCGATTCTCGGAACAGTTAAGGAATCAGAGGCTATAGAAAGCAAGATCATGGTACCTCCCGGCGTTTCCGGAAAAGTTTCGGGAATCAAGGCGGGTTCTTTTCTTGTGACGGACGATATCTGCAAAGTGGGAGAGACTCCGGTTCAGATGATGTTCAAATGGCCGGTGCGCAAGCCCCTGCCCTATACGAAAAAAATACTGCCGTCGGAGCCGCTCGTTACGGGCACAAGGGTAATAGATTCTTTTTTCCCTGTGGCCAAGGGCGGCACGGGATGTATTCCGGGGCCTTTCGGCAGCGGCAAAACGGTTGTTCTGCACCAGCTGGCGAAATGGTCTGACGCTGATGTCGTGGTTTATGTCGGCTGCGGGGAAAGAGGCAATGAGATGACGGATGTCCTCACGGAATTCCCCGAACTGCTGGATCCGAGAAGCGGACGGCCTCTTCTTGAGAGAACGGTGCTGATAGCCAACACGTCAAACATGCCTGTCGCCGCCAGGGAAGCCTCAATTTATACAGGTATTACGATAGCTGAGTATTTCCGCAATCAGGGCATGGATGTCGCCGTGATGGCCGATTCCACCTCCCGCTGGGCGGAGGCCCTCAGAGAAATGTCCGGCCGGCTGGAAGAGATGCCGGGCGAAGAAGGTTATCCGGCATATCTGACTTCAAGGATCGCCGGTTTTTACGAGAGAAGCGGAGTAGTGGAGGTGGGCACGCCTCCCAGGACGGGTTCCGTGTCAGTGGTCGGAGCTGTTTCACCCCCCGGCGGCGATCTTTCCGACCCCGTGGTGCAGGCGACGCTGCGGATGGTGAAGGTGTTCTGGAGCCTGGAATCGTCACTGGCTTATCAGAGGCATTTTCCGGCGATCAACTGGCTGAATTCCTATTCGCTGTACATAGACGATATCACGGATTTTTATGAGAAAAACAACATGAAAGAGTTTCCCGCGATGAGAAAACAAGCTCTGAAAATCCTGCAGGAGGAATCGAGCCTCCAGGAAATTGTCCGTCTTGTAGGAGTGGAATCGATCTCCGACGAGGACAGGCTGACTCTTGAAACCGCCAAGATCATAAGAGAGGATTTTCTGCATCAGCACGCTTTTGACGAGCAGGACGCCTATACCGCTGTCAGCAAACAGTTCAAGATGCTGGGGATAATCATGATGTTTCATGAACGCGCCGAAAAGGCCGTGAAAAAAGGCGTGCCGATAAAGCAGATCATAGATATTCCCTGCAAGGAAAAAATAGCCAGGATGAAGATAATGGATGAGTCGGAATTACCCGAGGTGGAAAAAATCCTTAAAGAAAATTTTGCCGCGCTTCAGGGCGCAGGCGGAGGGAAGGAAGAATGAAAGAATATAGAAGTATCAGGAGCATACAGGGGCCGCTCATCAGGGTTGACGGCGTGACGGGCGTCGGTTATTCGGAGGTGGCGAATATCCGCCTTGAGGACGGTTCCCGCCGCATGGGAAAGGTGCTGGATATATCCAGGGACAGCGCCCTGATACAGCTTTTTGAGGGTACGGAAGGAATAAATATAAACGGTTCCGGGGTGTCTTTTCTGGGGGAGACGCTTCATTTCGGCGTGTCCGCTGAGATCCTTGGAAGGGTTTTTAACGGTGTCGGCAAGGTTATTGACGACGGCGGCGAGATCATCCCCGACAAAAAACTCGACATAGACGGCTTCCCTATAAATCCTTACGCGAGAGATTATCCGGAGGAATTTATCGAGACGGGGGTGTCGGCCATCGACGCCATGACAACTCTTGTCAGGGGACAGAAACTTCCTATATTTTCGGCCTCCGGCCTGCCTCACAACGAACTGGCGGCCCAGATAGCCAGACAGGCCCGGGTCGTGGGTAAGGATGAGAAGTTTGCTGTTGTTTTCGCTGCCATGGGCATCACTTTTGAGGAGGCCCGTTTTTTTCAGAAAGATTTCGCCAGAACCGGCGCGCTTGAGAGGAGCGTGCTGTTTATAAACCTCGCGGACGATCCGGCCATAGAAAGGATAGCCACGCCGAGAGTCGCCCTGACGGCCGCCGAATACCTGGCTTTTGAAAAAGATATGCACGTTCTGGTGATTCTTACAGACATGACAAATTACTGTGACGCTTTAAGAGAAATATCTGCGGCGAGAAAAGAGATACCCGGCAGACGCGGTTATCCCGGCTATATGTACACGGATCTGGCGTCTATCTTTGAGAGGGCGGGGAGAATAAAAGGCAAGAAGGGTTCTATAACGCAGATCCCTATCCTGACGATGCCGGAAGACGATAAGACCCATCCCATACCTGATCTGACGGGATACATCACCGAGGGACAGGTGATAATATCCAGGGTACTGAACAAAAAAGGGATATATCCGCCCATAGATGTTCTCCCGTCGCTGTCAAGGCTCAAGGAGAAAGGCATAGGCGAGGGTAAGACCCGCGAGGACCACGGTAATGTGACGGCGCAGCTGTTCGCGAGTTACGCGCGAGGGAAAGAGGCCAAGGAACTGGCCCTGATTCTCGGCGAGGCGTCGCTGACCGAAGATGATGTGAAGTTCGCCGCCTTTGCTGATGAATTTGAACAGCGCTTTGTGGCTCAGTCTGTGAATGAATCACGGGATCTTGCCACGACACTTGATCTGGGCTGGGAGCTTTTGAAAAAAATTCCCCGCAAAGAACTCAAGAGGGTGAAGGAAGAACAAATTAAAAAATACATGAAGGCCGGGACCGATTAATACATGAGGCTTAACGTAAATCCCACGCGCATGGAGATGCAGCGACTGAAGAAGTCCCTTGTCCTCGCCCGCCGCGGCTGGAAAATGCTCAAGGACAAGCAGGATGAGCTGATGAGGATCTTCCTGGAAAAAAAAGATGTTTTTTTCAAACTTTACAGGAAATGCAATGAGAATATGAGGGAAATCCTGTCTCTGGCCATAGCGGGTAACGCTTTTCTTTCCGGGGAAAAAACGTCGCATCTGGCGTCGCTTTCCGGGGCCAGGCTCTTTCTTGAGGCCGGCGTGAAAAATATTTTCAATTTGAGGGTGCCGGATTTTCATGTGAAATATTCGGGTAAAGCTATAACTTACAAATCCGCCGAGAGCGTTGTTTACTGGGATAAGGCGGTGGAAAAGGCCGCCGCGCTGCTTCCGGATATTATCGCCGCAGGGGCCCTTCTTTTTGAAATACAGGCGCTTTGTATTGAGATCGCCTCAACAAGGCGGCGGGTGAATGCGCTGGAATATATAATGATACCCAATATCACCGAAACCGTTAAGTATATTAATTTCAAACTTGAGGAGATGGAAAGGGCCAACACCGTGCGTCTTATGAAAATCAAAGAAATTGTCAGGAGTCATTAGCAAGATGCCGAAGGTATATTGCTTGACTCCGCAGCAATTGCGAGCGGAGCGAGCCAATCCGTCAGGAGCCATTGATGAAAAAAACAGAATTATCATCATTATCATCATCTGAGGCGAAAGTTATCCCGACGGCGGCGCCCATCGATCCTAACCGCTTCAACGAGTTATTGAAAGTCATTGAGGGCCTTCATGAGTATAATGTTCTGACATACACGGTCAACCGTGATCAGGAACTTTATGATCTCATAGTGAAGAAAGCCACCGATATTATGAACACCCACATAGGCTCGCTGATGCTTTTTGACGATAAGGCCATGAAATTGACAATAGTGGCGGCGCGCGGCCTGCCCCAAAAAGTTATTAAAACCAGTTCTCTTAAACCGGGAGAAGGCATCGCGGGCAAAGTTTTTCAGAGCAGAAAGCCCATTTTCTGCGAAGATATTGAGGCCGACGAGCGATTCAAGAAAAAGAGCAGGGTCAAATATTCTTCTAAAAGTTTTGTGGCCGTGCCGCTCAAGGTGAAAGGCCGTGTTGTGGGTGTGCTCAATGTGAACAACAGAAAAACCCGTGAGCCTTTCACGGCGGAGGGTATGAAAATCCTGACGCTGATAGCGGATGAGGCGGCGATGACAATAGAGAACAGGCGTCTTCTGCGCAGTATAGAAAAAGCTTATATGGACACCATCGCGACGCTGGCGAAAATGCTGGATGAAAGGATGCCGTCCACAAGAGGCCATTCCAGAAGGGTAGCGGAACTATCTTCGGAGCTGGCAAAACGCATGGGCCTGCCTGAAGAGAGGCACCAGCTCATAAAACGAGCCGCGTTGATACATGATATAGGAAAAATAGGGATACAGGACAATGTACTGCTGAAGCCCCGGGCGCTCAATGCCGTTGAAAGAAAAATAATCCAGAGCCATCCGCGCATAGGCAGCGAGATCGTGGACAGGGTGGAATTTTTCAATATTTTTGTGCCGATAATAGCGTTTCATCACGAGTGGTTTAACGGTGAAGGTTATCCCATGGGCTTGTCCGGGGCTCAGATCCCCCTGGGCGCGAGGATTGTCGCGGTCTGCGACGCGTGGGACGCCATGATTTCCGAAAGAGCGTACAGGGATCCTCTGACAAAACCACAAGCGGCCGCTGAACTTACGCGCGCCAGCGGATCACAGTTCGATCCCGATGTTGTCAAAGAATTCCTGAAGATGCTCAAAAAGAAAACGCGTAAAATGCCTACCCTCTCTTTTTATGAATGAGCTGAATGTCATAGCCACACCGATAGGCAATCTCGGTGATATCACCGTTCGCGCGAGCGAGCTTCTGAAAAGATCTGACGCTATTATCTGCGAAAGTTCCGAGAAAACCAAAAAACTTCTTTTCGCTCTCGGCATAAAAGGCAAGCCGCTGATAAACTATCCATCTGACAACGAAGGCAGGATGAGTTCTGTTTTTAGGGCCGTGGAAGCCAGGGATATGTGTGTGCTGGTCTCTTCCGCCGGAACGCCCGGCGTTTCTGATCCCGGGCATCTGATCGTCAGAGAGGCGATGATGCGCGGTATCCCAGTTTTCCCTATTCCCGGGCCGCACGCGCCGGGGGCATGTTTGAGCGTTTGCCCGTTTAAGATCAAAGAATATGTTTTCGCGGGTTTTCTTCCGCGCGGTTTTTCGGCCGCCGCCGCGGTTCTTAAAAAATATTTCACGCTCGGTATTCCCGTCGTGGCTTTCGCGACAAAAAGAAATATAGAGCGTGTGGCGAGGATTTTAAAAGAATATTTTCCGCGCACTTCTGTTTTCGCGGGACGCGAGATGACAAAAAAATTTGAAGAGTACGTGCTTTTTGATGACGCGGATTCCTTCAGCGCATGGGCGTCGTCGAAAAAACTCGGCGAATTCACTCTTGTTCTGAACCCGCAGGAAGGCCTGGAAGCGGGCGAAGAAATAAAATGAAACGCAAATCAGGTTTTTTCAGGAAATTTTTCCTCGTGATGATCTTTATCAGCGTCATACCCCTGTTTTTTATGGGTCTGCGGGCTATTATAATAAACACGAAACTTTCGGGTAATGTGGAAAAAATCTCTTCGAATTCTCTTGAAACGGCGATTCTGGATAAGCAGAACCGCCTTTCGGAATGGATGGCCGGATCGATCGACGATTATTTCTCCGGTTTGCTCCGCAACGTGCCCCGGATAGCCGAAAACATATCCGCTAAGGATGTGAGCGCCGAACAGCGCAGAAGGATCATGATCACGGAGTATAACACAGGCAGAGAGTTTCTCTCCCTGGCCCTTTTGGCAAGCCCCGGAAAAGTCCGTATGAAAATACCGGATAACTGGGAATACAGAGCGGATTCTGTCGCTAAACTTGCCGGGGGTAAACCGAAATTCGCCTTTGGCGAGGTGTATTTCGTCGAGGATTCGCCCGTGATAGATTTTATATACCGCTGCCCGGGAGGGGAATATCTGTATATTGCCATCAGCCTTGAATCAATACTTGGCAAAATCAAGGGAACACCATCGCAAATAGGAGAAGATGTTTTTATCGTCTCGTCTTCCGGGCGGATAATCCTTCATCCGGATTTGGCCAAGATGGACGAAAAAAGAGATATTTCTTTTATCCCGCTGATAAGCGAATTTTTAACTTCCCGTTCGCCGCTCAGTAAGGGTGATTTCAACGGCATAAAAAACATTCCCATGATAGGTTCGATAAGCCCCGTGAGTCGCCTCGGGTGGGGCGTGGTGGTCTGGCAGACAAAAACGACCGCCTACGCGCAGGTGGGAATGGTGAAAAACGAGATCAAAACAACCAGCCGTCAGCTGATCAAACAGACCTACACGCAGATATTTGTCATATCTCTCGCGGCTTTCTGGGTAGCCTTTGCTCTGGCAAAAAGCATATCCCGCCCGATAATGGAATTGAGCGGCGGCGCGCAGCGTGTGGCTGCCAGGGATTTCAGCACGAGGGTTAAGGTTGACAGCGGTGACGAAATAGGGGCGCTGGCGGAAATATTCAACCAGATGATGGATGAGCTTCAAAAGTATGACAGGATGCAGGCCGACAAACTGGACGCCCTGGTGTACTCCATCAAAGACGGGCTGATAATGATAGATCATAAGGGGAAGATACTTATGGCCAATGAGAAGAGCAGGGCTATTCTCAATATGCTGGAATTTTCTCCCGGCGAAGATCTGGCGGCGGCCGTAAGAAGATCCGCTGATGTCTTTCCCCCTGCTGAAATCGCATCGGAAATTATTTCTGAGCTTTTGAATTCCGAAGAAGAAAATCCGAAATCAGAAATAGATATGTCGCATGAGGATATGCCGAAATTTTATGAGGTGAGCAGATATTCCGTTCTAACAAGGGATAAGATCAACCTGGGCAGTATTATAACGCTGCGCGATGTGACGCTTGAGAAAGAGCTGGCTAAAATGAAAGAAAACTTTCTGCATTCAATAACACATGACCTCAGGAGCCCGATGACTTCCATCAGGGGCTTTCTGGAACTTCTGCTGGACGGCAGCGCCGGAGAAATCAATGAGGAGCAGGAGAGTTTTCTGAAAATCATGGATGAATCCAGCGAAAAACTTCTGGGAATGATCAACAATCTTTTAGATGTGTCAAAGCTTGAGGCCGGAAAAATGGTTCTAAATCTCAAGGATGCGGATCTGTCAAAAATAGCCTCAACAATTGTTGATTTCTTCTATCCCCAGGCGAAAAGCCTTAAGATAAATCTCAGTTTCCAATGCGCCAAGGCCCCGGATAAGATCAACATTGATGAAAATCTGGTAGAAAGAGTGATAACCAATCTTGTGTCGAACGCCATGAAGTTTACGCCGCCCGGAGGTTCCGTGACAGTGGATATCGCGGACGATGCTCCCTCAGGGGGGGTTTTAACCGTGTCGGTTAAAGACACGGGTAAAGGAATTCCCGAGGGCGAGGTCAACCGTGTCTTCGAAAAATTCCATCAGGTCGCAGACACCGCTTTGAAAAAAACAGGCACGGGCCTTGGCCTGACGGTGTGCAAGTACATTGTGGAAGCGCATTTGGGCTCAATCGGCGCGAAATCCGTTTTTGGCAAAGGTTCGGAATTCAGTTTTTATATACCCAAAGATCTGATAAAAGAAAACGGCGAAGTGCGCAGGAAAAGTGAGACGCTTTAAATCTCTTAAAAAAGCGGCGTGTTTGTTAGCGGTCTTTGCCGCGAGCGGTGTGATGCCTGCGGCTGCCGCAGATGACGACAGCGAAGATAGCGGCCTTCAGATGATAAGAGTGATTCCCGGGGACACTCTCCACGCCATAGCGAAGTTGTATCTTAAAGACCCCGACAGATGGCCGGAACTCCTCAAATATAATGTGATAGCTTCGGGAGACCCCGATGTTATTCATGCGGGGGATAAGCTTCTTGTGCCGGTGAAGGAAATAAAAAAATCCATGCGGGCGGCTTTTCTTATAGAAAAAATCGAGCAGGTCAGTTTTCGCGCCCGGGGAGAGGCGCTTTTCAGGGACGCCGCGCTCAATCAGAAAATATTCTACGAAGACACACTCCGCACTTTCGCGAATTCTCACGCCAAAGTGCTTTTTCCGACAAAAGAGGTGACAAGAGTGTCTCCCAACAGCCTTGTCATTATAAAACCGAGGGAGCTGGATCAGGAAGTGAATCTTCTCAAGGGCGAAGTGTTCTTTAAAAAAACCAAGGTGCAGACGCCTTCGGCGGTTTTAACGCCGCAGGAGGAAGGGCTTTACAGGGCCGTGGTCGGCGATGACAAGAGCACCAATATAGAGGTGTTCGAGGGAAAGGTCGATGTCGCCTCACCCGACGGTAAAGGGAAAATCGAGCTGGGTAAGGGTTTTTCCTCAAACATTAAGTTCGGGGATCTTCCGATGGCGCCCGCTGAAATAACACTGCCTGACGCCGAGCGGTTAAAAGCTCTCAAAGACGACATAACGCTTCCGGCAGATTTTCAGATCAGTGTCGCCGATATCGAGACGGTAGGTGTGTTTAACCCCGAGGCCGATAATTTTGTCCAGGAGGTGACGAAGCGCGATAAGATCCGGAATAAAATAAGTGCTGTGGAGATCGCGCTGGATGAATATTTTTCGCAGATCATCCTGAAGCTGAAGCCGCTTGACGTGCAGAAGGAGATCAGCAAGCTCGCCGACGGTAAGTATTATTACCGCGTGGAATATGCCGGAGGGGATTCCGCCAGATATTCAAAAGTGAAGGGGTTTGAGCTCAACCGCGCGGCCAGAGAAATGAGCGTGATCATACTCTATCCGCCGGCTAATTTGAAAATCGATGACGAATTCATCGAGGTGCGGGGCTCCGCCAGCCGCGACATATCAAAACTTTCCATAGACACGGCGCTGGTGGACCTCGGCGACGACGGTTCGTTTTCCCAGATTGTGTATCTTCCCATGGGGCCGCATGAGATGGAGATAGTTTTTCAGGACAGACTCGGCAACACAAGGAAAATGCTGCGGCGCGTAGTGCGGGTCAAAAAACAACCAGGGTTCTTGCAGAAAATTTTTGGAGGGTCGCAGAATTGATGAAAGTAATTCTCGCTGATGAGGACATAGACAGAAGGTTCGCCGTTAAACTGCTCTGGCGAAATTACGACTGCAGTATCAGGGAGGCCAGGAATTTTGATATTCTGCTGATGCTCATAAAAGAGGATAAGCCCCACATATGTATCATCAATTATCTGCTCGCCGGCAGTAAGGGGATCAATATTTATGATATGTGCAGAAAGCTCACGGAGGAATTTGATGTCCCGGTGCTGGTGCTCCTGCCCGACAATATGACGGGAGAGCATGAAATATCCCGCGTGCGCTTTTTGTCCTCGCCCGGAGCCGTGCCCCCGCTGCCGGATGTTATGCTGGAAAAGATGAAAGAACTGGCGGGCACATATCCGGCGCTGAAAAAAAACGAGGTCGCGCCGGAACGGAAAAAGCTCAGGAAGATACTCATCGCTGACGATGAGGCCGCCATAAGGAAACTGCTCGGGGTGATGCTTAAGGCTTATGAGATAGAGGAGGCCGCCGACGGTATGGAGCTGGAAGAAAAAGCCCCCGCGTTCCGCCCGGATCTGATAATAACAGATGTCATAATGCCCGGTATCTCCGGCTGGAAAGCGGTGCGCGGCATAAGAGAGAAGGAAGGGTTTGAGGAAATCCCCGTGATATTCGCATCCGGCTATGTGAAGGATAAGGAAATATATGAAATGCACCGTCCGGAAGGGCCGACGGAATTTTTGCTTAAGCCTTTCAGCAAAGAGGGCCTTTTTAATGCGGTGAAAAAGTTTTTTGTGCTGGATTGACCCGATTTGCCCTTGTATGGCGGGGCAATAAAATAGTATAATCGCAACCGTGAGATACGGCGTCTATTTTGGGAAGACGAAAAAGAGGGCCTGTAGCTCAGTTGGTTAGAGCATCGGTCTCATAAACCGGTGGTCGAAGGTTCAAGTCCTTCCGGGCCCAAAAATATCCGTGCGGGGCGGCGCTCCCCGCCAAGGCGTCCCGCCGGCGGGTAATGACGGGCGGTTAGCTCAGCTGGTTAGAGCGTTCGGTTCACATCCGAGAGGTCATAGGTTCGAATCCTATACCGCCCAAAATTAGAGCGCACTAAAAGGTGAGCGAGCCAGGGCATATGAAAAAGGGACAGTGTTGTCCCGCGAGGAGACAATGGCCGAGATTATAGAAAAACTGATAGGGCTACAGGCAAAAGATAATGAACTGGATGCCATCACCTCACGCATAGCCGTGATCCCTAATGAAATAGATACTATTAAAAATCAGGCGGATGTTTTAAACGCCGGACTGAAAGTAAAAGAGGAAGATTACAAAAAACAGGCCGTGGCTCAGCAGGATCTTGAAAACGATATCCGCAAACTCAATGAAGAGATAAAAAAATCCCAATCCGAGCTTTACTCTGTTAAGACGAATGATCTTTATACAACGATCCTTGAGGGGATCAAAGATAAAAAAAACAAGGTCTCGGACGCGGAGACCTCTCTCCTGGAATTGATGGACAGGGTTGACGGCGCGAAAAAATCATTCACTGCTCTGAAAGAGGATGCTGCCAGGCAAACAGACGATATGAATTCCCGGGGCCTCGCGCTGAACGCTGAAAAAGACGCCTTGTCCGCGGAATTCGGCACTAAAAAAGTTGCGCGGGATGAAAGTGCCTCAAACATGAAATCCGACGGGACTATCGCAAAGGCTCTTGAGCAATACGAGAGGATAAGAAAATCAAAAGGCGGAGTTGCCGTTGTGAAAGTTAAAGACGGCAACTCCTGCGGCGGCTGCAACATAGCTTTGACAAGGCAGCAGATTATAGAAGTCGCATCATCCGATATTGTGGTCTGTGAGAATTGCGGCCGCATGTTGTGCGCGTGAGCAAAACATTGCGCCCGGGAAATCCGGCATGGTGAAAGATGAGGAAATTTTCGCGTTTCTCGCCGAAAAACAGAGCTTCGCTAAACTTTATCAAAAATATAAAACATTAAAACCGTCCCGTGTGAAGAATATGCTCATCGCCGCTTCAAAAAAAATATCATCCGGAGGCCAGTCGCTCGGCGCGACCGGCGTCGTTGAATGTTTCGTGGACGGCGCCGCTGCGCCCAACCCCGGCCCGGCGGGCGCGGGGGCCGTCTTGAGCAGGGATTCCAGGGTCATAGCCGAAGTATCCCGATACCTGGGAATAAAAACAAACAATCAGGCGGAGTATTCCGCGCTCATTCTCGCGCTGGATGAGGCGGCGAAAATAAAAGAGGACTTCTCTTCCCTGCGCGTTTATTCCGATTCACTTCTTATGGTGAATCAGATCAATGGTTTGTGGAGAGTGAAGGACGCCGAAATAGCGGCTCTGCTTTTCCAGGTCAAAAATAAAATAGAAATAATCAAGTCGAAAAAAAACGCTTCGTTGTCGTTCACTCACATCGCGCGCTCAAAAAACAAGACGGCGGACGCTCTTTCCGTTCTTGCAATCAAGAGCAAGAACTGATACAATAACTCTCATGCCTGTTCATCAGGGACGGGCATATACCCGGGGGTAAATTACAGGGTTTTTAAGGTGCGCCCGGTTTTTTGCATGATTTTTTGAAGTTTCGAAAAGGCAGGGACAAATCCGCCTTCAGGAGGAGAAATGATAAGACTGGGAAGGAATTTTACGAATTTGTTCATTGTGGATGTTTTACCGGAGGAAACGCGGAACAAAATATTCAGCGGTGAGATCGATATGTTTTCCATGAACGCGCTGGGGCTTGTTGAGTTCAAAAAGAATGTGCTCAGACAGCTGGATATGGCTAAAGCTCAGGGCCTGAATCATATTGAGCTGGACGCGGATATGCCTAATCCCTATGCCGGTTTCACAAAAGAAGAGCGCTCCGCCATCCGCAAAAAGGCGGAAGACAATGATATAACCCTCTCCGTCCATCTGTCTTATTCGGGGATAGGCAGCGGCGTGGCCTGCATACAGAAGGAAGACAGGCAGAAAGCGGTTGAACTGCAGAAACTGTACATAGATTTCGCGAAGGATATAGGAGCGAAACACGTTAACATGCATCCGGGGACAGCGCCTTTTTATATGAGCAGCCCCATCTGGCTGGAGAAGATAGAAGCCGCGCTCATAGAAAGCGTTCTTGAACTGGCCGAATACGGCGGAGATATCAATTTTCATATTGAGAATAATGTATCGTTTGATACTTTATATGTAGAACCTGAAGACGGTATCAGGCTTGTTCAGAAATGCCGTAAAAAAGGAGCCGAGGTGTATTATAACCTGGACATAGGGCACTGGTTCACACGCGCTCTTGCTCCCGGAGGGAAGGCCAAGCCCGTTCCCGAACACCCCGAACAGATTATGAAGACCATACCCAAAGAACTGGTGAAGGAACTTCATCTCAATGATTTCGTTCCCAAAACTTTTACCTTTCATCCGCCCCTGCATCTGACCGAAGGGCCTCTCCAGAAAGCAAATCTCATAGAATACGGAAAAATAGTTAAGACACTCGAGCCGGAAGTGATTATTCTTGAAACCGCATCCAAGGTAAAAGAGTATCTGGTTCAGAGGAATGAGCTTGTGAAAGAAGAATTGGAATATGTTAAGGAATGCCTGGCCTTATGAAGAAAGATTATATATTCCTTCTTGGGCGGCCGGGATGCGGAAAGTCCTTTGTGTATGAGACGATAATAAAGAAGCTCAAGGAAACGGAGAAAATCGAAAAAGTCGAAAGGGTGGACGATTTTCCCATCCTCAAAGAGCTTCTGGATAAAGACACGGAATTCAAGAGACATCTGAGAAAAGAGGGCGGTTTTGAGGTGACGGATTTCACCATTGTCGATGAGGTGCTCAGCATCATAGACAGCCGGCTTGAGGGCGTTAAATCAAAAAACGACCTTGTTTTTATAGAATTTGCCAGGGCCGACTACATTTCGGCGTTGAAAAATTTCAGCCTGGACACTTTCGCCCGGTCGATGATCGTGTATATTTATTGTCCCTACGAAGTGTGCCTGGCGCGGAACAGAAAAAGATTCGAGCAGCAGAAGAACAACGCTCTTGACGACCATATTGTGCCGACGGATCTCATGGAAAGCTACTATAAAAATGATGACATAGAAAAGTTGTTTCTCTCGAACCGTACTGAACTTGACAATGCTATGCCCGGAGATTTTTTTGTGATAGACAACGCATCAGAGGGCCTTGAAGCGCTGGTAGGGCAGTTTGACGCACTGATAAAGGAGTTAAAATGAATTACGCGGAATTTATAAAGGCGGAAGCAGGATCTTTGAATTTTGATAAAGTCTCAGCAAGGATAGAAGCGGCGCGCGGAAAAAAGGCTCTTATCTACTGTCATGATGATCCGGACGGCATCACTTCGGGAATAATACTCAGGCGTTTGCTCGAAAAAAAGGGCATCGCTGTAACAGTGAAGGTGCCAACGACCATGGAACTTGAGGAATCCCGCTTAAAGAAAGATATTGACAGCCACAGCCCTGATATAATATTTGTCGCCGACAAGGCCACCATGGGTTATTATGACGATTACGCCGATATACATGAAAATATAATCATACTGGACCATCACCCTCTTCTGGGCGAAGAACTTAAAAGGGTCATGGTTGTCAATCCGGTGCTCGGCTCATATAAAAGATGCTCGGGGAGTTTGGTCGCCCACATGCTCGCTTCTTTTTGCGGTGAGGTTGATCCCGGCGATGACATCGCGGCGCTGATAGGCCTTAAAGGCGATTGGGCCATTGAGCCGGCCACTGACGATATATCGGATTATGTGAAGCCGTTTTACGATGGTATCAAAGAAAAATACGCGTGGCTGCTCAATAAGATAGAAGCGCGCCCCACAATGTTCGAGGTGCGTCAGCGGGCAAAAACCACGCTCCTGAATCAGGCCGCGGAGATAATATTCGCGCTCGGCGGCGGCGGCTTTCAGTATTTTTACAATGACAGAGATAAGGGCCTTGCCGATATAACAAGCGGGGAGTTCGCCTTTGATAATCTTGAGGAATGGCTGAAGAATCCTTTGACATTTTCAGCGGAGGATGATTTTATAGGAGCTCTTTCCGATTCCGTCAGGGCGAAAAAAATATTTGATTATTATCTTTCCGACTGGGAAGCAACGGCTTCTCTCATGCACAAGGCGGATCTTGTGAAAACAGCGCAAGGTACGGATATTTATCTGTTCAAGGGCGAAAAAGTGAAACTCATGCCGATGGCGGGAAGTGTGGTCCTTTATGAACTTCCTTCGGAGAATGAGGATGTTATGTTCATAATGTTCTCGGACATGGGTGAAAAGGGCGTGCATTTTTCCTTCCGTTCCAAAAACGGCAAATTGCACTGCGGTAATTTCGCGCACGGCCTTGCCGTGGCCTTGCAGGAAAAAATCGGAAAAGAATACGCTTCCGGCGGCGGCCATCCTTTCGCGGCGGAATGCAGGACAAAGAAAAAAGCGCCGATCCGGGAAATTATGGGTCTTTTCGAGGAAAAGCTTTCGGCTTTATAACGGGGGTAACGATGAAAAAAGTGAAAATAGCGGTAATAGGCGGCAGCGGCCTTTATGATCTTGAGGGCCTTAAAAATGTGGAGGAGGTCGTTGTATCCACTCCTTACGGCAAGCCGTCCGACAGTATAATCTGCGGCGAACTTGAGGGCGTCGGCGTGGCTTTTCTTCCCCGCCACGGCCGCGGCCACAGGATCCTGCCGAGCGAGGTGAATTCGCGGGCAAACATATACGCGCTGAAATCCATAGGTGTTGAAAGGATAATATCCGTCAGCGCCTGCGGTTCCCTGAAGGAAGAAAATCATCCCACGGACATAGTTGTTCCGTCCCAGATCTTTGATAACACGAAGCAGAGAGGCCGTTCCACTTTTTTCGGTGAGGGTGTTGTGGCGCATGTGCCGCTGGCGGAGCCTTTCTGCGGAGAACTTTCGGATATTTTGTATAAAACCGTGGAAGAAACGGGAGCCCGCGCGCACAAGGGCGGTACCTTTGTCACTATAGAAGGCCCGCGTTTTTCCACAAAGGCCGAATCCATGTTTTACCGGTCTTTGGGCGCGGATATCGTGGGCATGACGGCGATGCCTGAGGCTTTCCTCGCCCGCGAGGCGGAGATCTGCTATGCCACCATGGCGCACGTGACGGATTATGACGTCTGGAAAGAAGGCGAAGAGGTGAACACCGAAAAAGTCATATCCAATTTTAATAAAAATATAGCTAAGGCAAAACAGATACTCAAAAATATCATTCCGCGCCTGTCGTCGGAGCGTTCGTGTCTGTGCCGCGACGCGCTCAGGGGAGCGGTGATGACGGATAAAAAATATATAAACCCCGCCATGAGAAAGAAACTCGGGGTCATAATGGATAAATACATGCCGGAGGATAAATGAAAGAAAACATCATTGTTGTGGGATCGGTCGCGCTTGATTCTATAACCACGCCCTTTGGTAAAATAGACAGGGGCGTCGGCGGTTCATCGGTGTATTCGTCGCTTGCGGCGTCTTTTTTCTCGCCTGTCGCCATCATAGGCGTTGTCGGCGCGGATTTTCCGGAAGATTTTCTCAAAAAGATGAATAAAAAAGGGATCAATACCGACGGAATAAAAAGAGAGCCGGGCAAAACTTTTTTCTGGAGAGGTAAATATTCATGGGATCTCTCAACGGCCATAAGCCTGGATACCCAGTTAAACGTTTTTGAGAAGTTTGACCCGTCGGTGCCGGAGGCTTTGCGCGGATCAAAGCATTTGTTTCTGGCCAACATAGACCCCGTGCTGCAGAAAAAAGTTTTGAAGCAGATGAAATTCCCTAAATCAGGAGGGTACAAGGCGCTTGACACGATGAATTTCTGGATAGAAAGTAAAAAAAAGCACATAGGCGCCCTTTTGCCGGGCCTCGACGCTATTCTTATCAATGAGGCCGAGATAAGACAGTACACCGGCGAGCACAACATAATCAAAGCGGCTAGGCAATTGCTGAAAAAGGGCGTGAAGACGGTCGTTGTAAAAAAAGGCGAATATGGTGTCGGATGTTTCAGTAAAAAGGGGATGTTTTTTCTTCCGGCCTATCCGCTCGAGGATGCTGTTGATCCCACCGGCGCCGGCGACAGTTTCGCTGGAGCGTTTATGGGTTATCTGGCCTCATCCGGGAAAATCACATGGAGCAGTATAAAGAAAGCCGCCGCATACGGCACGGTTATCTCGTCCTTTACGGTTTCCGGATTCGGCGTCAAAGGGCTTATGGATCTTAAAAAGAGCGAAGTGGATAAAAGATACAGGGAATTCGTTAAATTGGTGCATTTTGAGGAAGTTAAGATAATAGGAGGATAGATGAGGTTAGGCAGAAATTTTACAAACATGCTGGAGACAACTTTTTTGACCGATGAGGAAAAAAAAGACTTAAAATCGGGCAAGCTCACGGTGCCGGACATGGACGCCACGGTGCAGATAAAAGCCAAGAAGGACATCCGGGGGCAGATAGATGTTATCAAGCAAATAGGATTGAATCACATTGAGCTCGACGGCGGTGTGCCGAATCCGTTCCTTGCCCTGGCTGATGGTGAAATAGCGGGAATAAAAAAATACGCCGAAGAGCAGGGGGTGTCTATTTCGGTGCATCTGCCATACACTTTTGT
The DNA here is from genome assembly GCA_013791745.1 of Candidatus Omnitrophota bacterium. NCBI lineage: Bacteria > Pseudomonadati > Candidatus Omnitrophota > Candidatus Omnitrophota bacterium. Next base: position 4,854 of record VMTH01000073.1, on the reverse strand, counting down.
CGCGCAGAGTGTTGTTACATTCCAGGAGGAAGATCGTATAGCTGCCTGTGCACTGATGAAAAGGTACATAGATTTTGCGAAGAATATAGGCGCTAAACTTGTTAATATGCATCCGGGAAGTGTGCCTTTTTATCAGGCGACAGGTAAGTATCTCGATCTTGCTAATGAGAGCCTCAGGAAAAGCACAATAGAACTGGCGGAATACTGCAAAACAAAGGATCTCTTGATGCACGTTGAAAATAATACCGCTTTTGACACCATCGGTGTTGAACAGAATGATATGCTGGCTTTGATGAAAGATGTAAGAGCCGGGGGACTTGATGTAAAATATTGTTTTGATATAGGGCATTGGTTTACAAGAGCTCTTCCTATGTTCGGAGGAAAAGCCCTGGCGGACCCTGTAGAAAGTATCATAGAAACAATTCCGGCTGATATGCTTTATGAAGTACATCTTAATGATTTCTGGATCAATCCTGACCCCAAGGGGTCTCCGCCATTCAAGTTTCATCCTCCGCTGCACAGGGAGCAGGGCTTTTTGAAAAGAAAGAATCTGGAGAATATGAATAAACTCTTCAAGGAAAAGGGAGTGGAGATAGTGGTGGTAGAGACAGCGGTGCGTGACATGAACGATCTTCTTAACGGGATAGATGTCCTCAAGGAAGAGTCGGCGTACCTGGCGGAGATTTTTGTATGAAAAATATATTTTTACTTGGAAGGCCGGGATGCGGCAAGAGCATCGTTTACAGGACTATAACGGATATACTGAAGAAAAACGGCAGGGCTGTTAATTTTGAGAGGATAGACGATTTTCCCATACTCATGGGACTTCACGACGGCGATGTCGCCTCCGGCAGGACAGACAGATTCATGCCCACCGATGACGGCGGTTTTAAGATCATGGATCCGGGCATATGGGACGAGATGCTCGTGGGCCTCAATAAGAAAGCTCTCGGCTATAAAGAAAAAGAAGGCGTGCTGGCGATAGAGTTTTCACGGCCTGACAACGCCCGCTCTCTTGCTATTTTTTCGGATGAAATACTGAAAAACGCTGCGGCGCTGTACATAGACGCTTCTTTTGAAACCTGCGTTTCCCGTAACGAAGAGAGGACCAAAAGGGCGGCAGAAGAGGGCATTGACGCGCATTTTGTATCCAGAAAAGAGATGGAAGAGACATACCTGAATGATGACGGGGACACGCTCCCGTCGAAGGCGCCCGTGAAGGTCATAGTTATCAAAAACGATGGGGGGGTCACGCCGGAAGATATTGAAAAACAGCTTCTTTCGGTTGTGGACGAATTCTGAAGATGAAGGTTTCCGGCGAAGCTCTGAGAAAATTGCCGAAGGTTGATCTGCACTGTCACCTTGACGGGTCGATAAGGCCGCAGACGATATTTGACATAATGAAGGCCGCGGGCTGTAAACTTCCGTGCCCGGATCCCGCGGGTATAGCCGGATTCGTGCAGGTCGATTCAACATGCCGTTCTCTGACGGATTTTCTCAACAAATTCGAATTTTTCTATCCCTACCTGAGGACTCCTGAATCAATGGAGAGAATAGCGTATGAGCTCTGTGAAGACGCGGCAAAAGAAAATATCCGTTATATGGAGATCCGCTTCGCGCCCTGCCTGCAGGCTTCCGAGAAAGTGACGCAGGAAGACATCCTTCTGAGCGTTCTTGCGGGTTTGACGAAAGGGCAGAGGGATTTTGATATAAAAACAGGAGCTATTCTCTGCGCATACCGCGGCACGCCCGTCGAGGATTGGGAAAAGACTTATGCTCTCGCAGAAAAATATACGGGACAGGGTGTGTGCGGCCTGGATCTTGCCGGAGATGAGAGCCGTTTTCCCGGGGCCCCGTTCGCGCTTATTTTTGACCGCGCGAAAAACGCGGGGATACCTGTCACAATTCATGCGGGCGAAGCCGCCGGATGGGAATCAGTCAAAGAAGCGGTTGATGTGCTCCATGCATCCCGCATAGGGCACGGTGTGAGAATAGCCGAGAACGAAGTGTTCGCGGAACGCGTCAAGAATGCCGGAATTGTCCTCGAGGTCTGCGTCACAAGCAATGTGCACACTGGGGTGTGCGCGGATTATAAAAGCCATCCCCTCCCCGATTTTTACAGAAAGGGCATCAGAACCACAATCAACACGGATGACAGGGGCGTGTCAAATATAGACCTCACGCATGAATGGAATATTGTCCAGACAAAGTGCGGCCTCGAAATAGACGATGTGCTGGATATGAATATTCTCGCGATTGACGCGGCATTTTGCGAAGCCTCCGAGAAAAAAATATTAAAAGACAGGATACAAACAGAAACCCGGAAAATAATGTCCGGTTTATCCGGATGAGCGGCAGGATGAAACCTGTTCAGGAGGTTTTATGAAATGCTCTGTTGACAGGATTGAGGAAGGGATAGCGGTCATCCTTGTCCGCGGCGGCGGAAGGATGGAAATCCCGGCGAAGAAATTTCCGTTTAAGATACAAGAAGGCGATTTTTTTGATGTTGCCTTCACCCCCGACATCAAAGAAAAAGACCGCGTGAAAAAAAATATCTCGGATATAAGAAAAAGACTTCTGAAAAGATCCCGTAAACAATGATATTCGCCCGCGCCCGCTTTGCCGCGGCGCTGTTTGTTCTGTCTTCCTGCGCGCCGCGTGCCTATATATGCCGCCCGGCGTCAAACAGGGATTATCTCCCGCGGCTTAAGGAAATCATAAAAGGCGCCAAAGAAAAGCTTTATATAAGCCAGCTTTATTTCCATATGGATGAAACCACGCGCCCGCTGGTTTTCCTTTTGAACGAGGCCGTTGACCGGGGCGTTGATGTGAGATGTATTCTTGAAGATTCCGTCTCGTATAATGCCGAGGCTCTGCCGCTGCTCAAAAGGATAGGCGTCGACGCCAGGCCTGACAGCGGGGATGTTTTCTCTCACTCCAAATTCGTGGTGGCCGACGGAGAAAAAGTCATTATGGGCTCCACTAATCTGAGTTCCACCTCCATCGACAGGAATAACGAGACCAATGTTTTTATCAAAGATAAGAAGTTGGGGCAGTGGTTTGAGGAATATTTTATGGCCATGTGGAACGGGGATGCGTCTCCGGGCAGCATTACTTCCGGCTCCGTGACGACGGTGGAAACGTCATTCGCCGACGAGGCTCTCATCGGGATGTTTGAGAGCGCTAAGGAAAGAATAGCTCTGCTCATATACGGCATTAAGATTTATCCCGGCGAAACGGAGAACCCTGTTATGAAAGTATTGGATGCTCTTTTTGCCGCCGCTGACAGAGGCGTAAAGACAGAGGCTGTGATGGAGAAAAGCGATTATAATGACACGCTCAACAAGATGACTGACGAGGCGGCGGAATATTTCAGAACTCGCGGTGTGGATGTGTTGTTTGACAACGAAAAAATAATCACTCACGCGAAGCTTGCCGTCGCCGACGACAGCGTTATGATAGGCTCTTCCAACTGGGGCTACGGCGGTTTTGAGCTTTACCGTGAGGCCAATATCGTTATAAAAGACGAGGCTCTCGCAAAATATTTTTACATGTATTTTCTCATGGTAAAAGAGCAGGGCTCCGCAAAATAGATTTAGAGGGTTTACTGTTGCCGGATTTTTTATATAATAGTCGCTACGGTAAACGTTATGGCGCCCCCCGTGCCGGCCGCGATGAATAAAGCGGCGACCTGAGCCCGAAGGGCGAAGGAAAGGCCCTGGCGCGAGATTTGAGCGCCCCGGTAGCTCAACTGGATAGAGCGTGTGGCTTCGAACCACAAGGCTAGGAGTTCGAGTCTTCTCCGGGGCAAAGAAAAAAATACAGGGTCGTTAGCTCAGCTGGTAGAGCAGGGGCCTCTTAAGCCCAAGGTCATAGGTTCGATCCCTATACGACCCATTTTTAATGTAGTACGCGAGCCAATCCGCCTGTGGCGGACGATGCGCGAGCTTGCAGGAGTTACAGAGTCAGATCTTTTAGGGGCAGTAGTTCAGTTGGGAGAACGCCACGTTCGCAACGTGGAGGTCGCGGGTTCAACTCCCGCCTGCTCCAATAAACCTATCCCGGCCGTTGCCGGGATAGGTTTATTGTAATAATTCAAGAAGTCCGATGGGAATACGCGTACATCGCCGTCATAAAAAAAGCTCGGTCATATGAAAAATATGTTTTCGCTTTTTGATCAGAACCAGCACTCGTTTTTCCCGGCCAGGTTAATCATTCTTAAATCAAGAATGGGGTAATCCTGCACAGTTTCTATGAATGTTCTTCAGGTTTTATGTTTTTTTGTTGTTTTCGCTGTCTTTTTTCGTCGTTCTTTTTTTTCTTTAACTGTTCTTTGAGATATTTTTGATATCCGTAATTAGGTTTCAATTTTGTTATGAAATCTTTTTAACGTGAACTGCCTTTAAACCTCTCTCGCCGTCTTCAGAATCGAATTCCACTTTGTCTCCATCCTGCAGTGTGCCGGATTCGATGTCATTTTTGTGGACAAAGAGATCCTTGCTCTTGTCGTCCGGTTCGATAAAACCGAAATTCTTTCGTTCATTGTAAAACTTAACTGTACCTTTCATAATCATAGCCTCCTAAATTGGCTCTACATTGAAAAAAACTACAAAGCGCTTTTTTCATCAATTGGAACAATGATACAATATTTACAGCTTATGTCAAATGATGCTCGATAATGGGGACGGTTGTCCTATTATGGTAATAGCGGCAAGTTCCACCAGTAGTGAGCATATTGAGCTGTTATGGTCAGAAGCGCGCCGTCTCCAGCCTTCTTTAGCTGCCATAAACCTGCTCATGATAAAAAGGCAGCGCTAGTATTAACGAGTTCAAATTATACAAATTCCATTACAT
>VMTH01000072.1 GCA_013791745.1 Candidatus Omnitrophota bacterium | reverse complement strand
GCCTTCGCTCTCGTCGGGATAGGGGCTTTTTTAACGATCATATATCCCGGCGCCACGGAAATTCAGATGGATGTGATCGCGGCGGCGTTCTGCGTTTTTTTCACTGTTATAAATCTCAAAGGCGTGCATCTAGCGGCTAAATATCAGATATGGATAGTCTCTGTCCTGATAGGTGTGTGCGTCGCGTATATTCTCTGGGGCGCGACCGCCGTGAAGCTGGATCATTTCAGGGGGTTTTGGGACACGGGCTTTTCCGTTATTTTTTCAACAGCCGCCCTGGTGTTTGTGTCATTCGGCGGCGTGGCAAAAGTGGCCAGCATTGCCGAAGAGGTGGAGAACCCGACGAGAAATATACCGCTTGGAATGCTGCTGGCCTGGACGGCAGTGGTGTGCCTTTACGCTCTGGCCATTTTTGTCACCGTTGGTGTGCTGGAATCGGATATCTTGATCAACACGCTCACGCCATTGAGCGCCGGCGCGGGGGTTTTTGCCGGAGCGCCCGGTGTGGCGCTGCTTGCCTTCGGGGCCATCCTGGCTTTTGTCCCCACGGCGAACGCGGGTATTATGACGGCCTCCCGCGCGCCACTGGCAATGAGCAGGGATAATCTGATGCCGGATATTTTTTCAAGGATCAACCGCCGGGGCGCGCCGCATTGGCCGATCTTATTCACATCGGCGGCGATGCTGATAATGATATTCGCGTTTGACATAGAAAAACTTGTCAAAGTGGCGTCGGCCACAATGATAACGCTGTTTATCCTCGCGAATACCGCGCTGATATTCATGAGAGAATCCAAACTGCCCAATTACCGGCCGGTGTTCAGGGCTCCGCTGTATCCTTATCTTCAAATAGCGGGGATCGCGTTCTATGCCGCGCTTATAGTCTCAATGGGCGCGTTCGCGCTCATCTCTACCGGCTTATTCTTCGGGGTGGCGCTCCTGTGGTATCTGCTTTATCCCTACAGGCTGGAAGCGAAGAAATCGGCGCTCATCCATGTGGTTGAAAGGGTGATAGGCCGCCAGATAAGCACGGACACTTTGAACAGGGAGCTCAAAGGCGTTCTTTTTGAGCGGGACAGTATAATGGAGGACCGCTTTGACTTGTTAGTAAAGGATTCCATAATAGTGGATATGAGCGGCACTTTTTCATCTCATGATTTTTTCAGGAAGATATCCGAACAATTCGCCAAACTTCTGAAAATGGACGCGGGGGAACTTTACGGGCAGTTTATTGAAAGGGAAAAGATCTCGGCCACCGTTATAAAAAAAGGCCTGGCCATACCGCACATCATAATCGACGGAGAAAAAATTTTCACAATGATACTTGTGCGGGCAAAAGAAGGCGTGATATTCCCCAACAGCCCCGACCCCATAAAAACATTATTTTTTATCGTGGCCAGCACCGACGAGAGGAATTTTTATCTGAGGTCTCTTATGGCCATAGCCGAAATAGTGCAGGAAAAAGATTTTGAGGAGAAGTGGATGGCGGCGTCCTCAAAAGCCGAACTTGAAGATGTTATCCTGCTGGCCAGCCGCAAGCGCGAAGAAGTGCTGCATTGACCAGGAACTTCACGGTTCTATTTTTTTTATTTTTTTTGTCACCGTCCGCCTCTGAAGCATCATCTGAATTTGTGACAGGCCGTCTCATGGAGTCATCACGCGGGAATACCGATATTGAGGAAGCGGAATTCCTTATCCTGAACGGAAAATTCAAGGGCGTCAGGGTTCAGGCAAAAAATTATCTCTGGGATGATCCCGCCTACAACACGATCCTGGAAAAAGGAGATAAGGCGGCGCTGCGGATAGATTACGATCCCGACGGAGAGATGGAGGGCGTGAGGATAAAAGGCTACAGCCGGGGAAGTGAGCTTAAGCTGTTCCTCGCGTTTTTTGCCCTGCTTCTTTTTGCCGTTATCGGCCGCCGAGCCGCGGCTGTTTTAGCGGCTATGGCTTTCAACATCTTTCTTTTTGTGGGCGCATTCGTTCCGGTTTTGAAAAACGGCTTTAATCCCGTGGCGGCTGTTTTTTTGTTTTCGCTTTTAAGCGCGGGAACGACACTTCTTCTGATAACCGGAGCCACTAAAAAAACCGCAGCTGCCGCCGCCGGCACGGCGGGAAGTATTGTTCTCGCCTCACTCATGGCTTTCGTTTTTCTGAAGGCCGCGCACATAAGCGGTTTTTATTTTGACGGCGCGCGCAGGATAATGGCCATGTCCCGGGCGGGAAACATAGCTGAAATAGATTTCTTCCTGATGGCATCTGCCGCGATAATGCTCGCGGCTCTCGGAATGGCCGTTGACGTGAGCGTGGGGGTGGCTTCCTTCGTGAACGAACTCCACGCTGAGCGCTCTGATATGAGCGTTATCCAGCTCTGCCTGCGGGGCATATCCGTCGGCGGAGACATGCTCGCGACGATGATAAACTCTCTTATCTTTGTTTTTGCGGGGGCGTCTCTTGCTCTCGTCCTCAACGCGCGCGTTTGCGGCGTGCCTTTCCTGAGATTTATAAATTATGAGGCTGTTTCAGGGATCATTCTCCAGAGCCTGCTGGCGAGTTTTGTACTCATATTGACGATCCCCGCCACATCCCTGACCGCCGCATATCTTTTCGCGGGGCATAAAAAAGGGCGAACGCCGTGATGCTTTTCAAAATAAGAAATATCCTGTTTTGCGTTCTTGTCGCCGCCTCATCCGCCTTCGCCGATTCATGGAGCGAGAAACCGGACATAGATTTTTACGCGCATCCTTTGGTTGAGGATGCCGAAGACCCTCAGGAATACAGGAGCGGCCGGATCACAATGGAAAACGGCGTTTTCGCTTTCGCGGTGTCAGGCAAAAAATATCCGGTGGATATTTATAATTACAGAGTGAAACTTTCCGGCGGGGAAAGGGTGCTCTGCGTTATAGAGGACGGCAGGGCAGGCGTTCTTGATTATGACAGGAGAGGCCCGATAGCGCTGCTCATTTTTCTTTTTGCCACCGGAGTTATCGCTCTCAAGGCCGCATCCGGCGCCCGGGCGCTGGCGGCTTTGTCCTTCGCCATGTTCCTGGTTTTCGGCATATATGTGCCCGCCATTCTCAAGGGTGCGCCGCCCGTCGCTTCGGCAATTCTCCTTTGTTCCGTCATCGCTCTTGTGACGCTTTATGCCGTCGGGGGCAGAGGGGCAAAAGCGCCCGCGGCTTTTGCCGGAGCGCTTTTCGGTATCCTTTCGGCGGCTCTGGTGGCATACGTTTTTCTCGCGGTTCTTAAAACCCGCGGATTTTCCGATGAACAGATACAGCTTCTCAATTATCTTGCGCGCGCGCTGAAAATCCCGCCGAGCGATGCGGGGAGCGTATTCCTGGCGGGAATCGTCATTGCCGCCTCAGGCGTGATAATGGATGTGGCCATAACAATAAGCTCTTCTCTGTCGTCAATACAATCGGTGAACTCCGCCATAACCCGGAAAAATCTTTTCCGCCGCGGGATGAATATAGGAGGAGATGTCATAGCGTCTATGTCGGGCAGCCTCCTTTTCGCTTACGCGGGCGGGGCGCTCTTCCTTATAGTGAGCAGGAGTTTCTTCACATATTCAGCGTCTTTTCTTCTCAACGCCGAATGGTTCGCCGCGCTGATAGCCGGTATTTTCGCCGGGACATGCGGCATGATACTCACGGTGCCGGTCACAGCCTTCGCTGCCGCTTTTCTCCTCACAAAACAATAGATTTATCAGTGCGCGTGATTTGCGCCCCGGCGTCAGGTTTGGTAAAATGCACTATGTTTAATGAGAGAACGGACGGACAACGCGGAAATTTTAAGACTCTCCGCTCAGGGATTTTTTCAGGCGGCTGCCGCGCATGCTGACGATAGTCTCAAACAGAGAGCCCTATTCCATGCGCGGCGGCAAGGTCAGCAGGAATGTCGGCGGGCTCGTGGCGGCTTTTGAGCCGCTGCTGAGAAAAACCGGCGGAAACTGGGTGGCTTACGGCGCGGGCCTTTCCGAGAACAGGAAAGTGGTTTTCCCGTCGGAAAAAGAAAAATTCTGCCTGCACCGCATGGCGCTCAATAAGAGCGAATACGGCATGTATTATTACGGTTTCAGCAACAGGGTGCTCTGGCCGCTCTGTCATCAGTTCAGCGAAAAATGCTCCTTTATCATAGAATACTGGCAGGGCTACAAGAATGTCAACAGGAAATTCGCGGATTATATCGCCAGGATCAAGGGGCAGGACACCGTCTGGATACAGGATTTTCATTTCAGCCTCGTCCCGGCGATGTTAAGGAAGCTGAGGCCGGCTTTGAAACTGATGTTTTTCTGGCACATCCCGTGGCCGTCGCCGTCCGTCTTTGCCATTCTTCCGTGGAGGAGGCAGATACTTGAGGGACTTCTGGGAAGTGACCTG
>VMTH01000071.1 GCA_013791745.1 Candidatus Omnitrophota bacterium | reverse complement strand
CCTCTTCTTTAAGAGCCGCGATAACAGGATATATGAGGGCTATTCCTATACCGCCGGCGGCAATGACAGCTCTTTGGCCTTGCGGAAACTCCGTCGGGCGGCCCATGGGGCCCGCGATATGATAAAGGCCGTCTTCAATTTCTATCTCTGATAAATCGCCGGTGCTGCGGCCCATTATCTTGAATATCACCGTCAAAGAACCCCTCTCTTTGTCCGTGTCGGCTATGGTGAGCGGTACGCGCTCCGCTTTTTCGTCCGTCATCAGGATGACGAACTGTCCCGGTTTCGCGGCCGCTACGATATCGGGAGCTTCTATTTCCATAAGAAAAGTATCCGCAGCCACGCGCTCTTTCCTGATTATCTTATTCATTGATCTTCCGAACTATGTCATTGACCGGCCGTCATCTGCCGTATCTGATTTTCAGCGAGAGCGTCATATTTCGTGCCCTTCAGCTTTTTCCAGTGGAACAAAGCCCCGAGGCGGTATTCTTTATTTTTAGCCGCATTCTTCTCCACCCGCGCGAGTGAGCCGTAAAGTGTGGCAAGATCCTTTCTCAGATCCGCGTGAGACGGGAACTTGTTTACGCCGCGTTTGTAAAATTCAAGAGCGTCATAAACGAATCTTTCCTTGAGTGACTGACGCCCCATGCCGATAAAAGCCGCGGGACTCAGCAGCCCTGAAAGTTTAGCCATATTCCGCCACTCAACCTTCCCGCACAGCATATCGTTCGCCCAGAGATTTTCCTTCGCCAGTCCCCGTTTGAGCAGCTCCCAGTTGAGGCACCTCATATCGCCGCGGTCATCTTTATAAAAGATCAGGGCCAGGGTTCTCCCGAAAACACCTTCCCTGTTATCGGGATCGATGACAAGAATGACTTTTTTCCCGAGCACGGCCTTCTTTGTGAATTCGGTGGCGGCGGCGGCTCCAGGTTCGTCCGTGTGAAACCCCTGCTCCGGATGAGCGATTTCGGGCGTGTTCACGCCGAGAAACCTTATTACTTCTCTGTCTCCGGAAGAGTCTTCGCCCTCATCATCCGCGGCCTCATCTCCCGCGACTATGGTGTCGCCGTCATAAACGGCGCTTATGAACACGGTTTTTTTCTCATGGGAAACTTTCCAGTTAACATAAGAAAATTTAGATTCATCTATACCGAAGCTGCGTATCCCGACAGCCTTCGCGGATTTCTGGACGCCCGCGCACGATGACAGAAGCAGCGCGCTGGCAAGAATCTGTAATTTTATAAAGTTCAAGTCTTCTTTTTGAGTTTTGACTGGGCCAGGAGCGCGCCTTCAAAGATGGCCTCATAGCCGGTGCAGCGGCACAGATGCTTTGCGAGAGCGTCTTTTATTTCTTTTTTGGACGCGGCCAGGTTTTTGTTAAAGAGCGCGTAGAGCTCCATCACTATTCCCGGTGTGCAGTAACCGCACTGCACGGCGCCGGATTCTATCAGAGCATCCTGTATGGGATGCAGTTTTTTCCCTTTGGAAATACCCTCTATCGTGAGGATATCGGCGCCGTCAAGTTTTTTGGCGAGCATCACGCAGCTTTTTTTCGCTTCGCCGTTGACCACAACGGTGCAGGCTCCGCAGGTGGCGTCGTCACAGCCCCTCTTGGACCCGGTCAGGCCGAGGTTTTCCCTCAGCACATCAAGGCCTCTCTCCCAGCCTTCCAGCTCAACAGTTCTTTCTCTGCCGTTTACTTTGAATGTTATTTTTTCGGACATTGATTATCTCCCTTCGCGTCTATCGCCGCTTTCACCTTCTCCGGTGAGAGCGGAATCTCGTAAAAATCTATTCCCGTCGCGTCATAAACGGCGTTCAGCACCGCCGGAGCCACGCCTATAACAGGGTGCTCGCCTATTCCCCGCGCGCCGAAAGGCCCTATCTTACCGGGCGTTTCCACAAACTCAACCGTCTGCTTCGCCGGAGCGTCATTTATCGTCGGGAATCTGTATTTTGAGAAATGCGGGTTGGGGCACACTCCGTCGGAGTCGAATTTTGTCTCCTCATGGAGCGTGGAACCCAGCGCCATCACGACGCCTCCCACGACCTGGCCTCTTATCTGCACGGGATTTATCACCTGTCCGACGTCAAATGACGACGCGAAATGGTCCACGATGATCTTACCTGTTTTTTTCTCTATCCTTATCTCGCAGGCCTGGGCCCCGAAGGTGTATGTCACCCCGAAGGATCCCTGCCCGTTGGCATCAGGGTTGGAGTATCTGGGGAGCCTCGCGTCGGAAGTCGTGTGAACGACTTCGCCTACGGTTATCCCGTCTTCGGTCATATAACCATGTGCCAGTGACGGGACGGACACCCTCACGCCCGGATCGGAGGACAGAAAAATATAATCCCCGTCGTACTCCAGCATATCGTAATCGCACTTGAGCGCCATCATCGCCGTTTTTTTCAGCTGATGTATGGCTTTTTCAGCAGCCCGAACGACCGCGCGTCCGCCCTGTATCGTGAACATGGAGCCTATCGTCTGCCATTCCCAGGGCGAGAACTGCGTGTCGATTTCCGTGTAAACGCTTATGCGTGAAGGATTTATCTTCAGCACTTCCGCCGCCACGAGCCTCACTACATTTCTCAGCCCCTGCCCGACTTCGGCGCCGCCCATGTTTATTGAAACACTTCCGTCAACGTTGAATTTCAGATAGCAGCTCTTTGAAGAAAAAGGCGCGCCCTTGGGCGATTTCATGACCGCCGCGAAACCGCGGCCGTAGTAATAATCGGCATCTTCTTTTTTCTTTTTCCCCGTAAAAATCTTTTTCCGCACAATATCGGCGCATTTTTTCACATTGCCGTTGCTCTCCCACAGCCTCTCGCCGATAGAAGTCATTTTTCCCGGCCCCAGATAATTGATATCCCTGAGCTTGAAGGCATCCATGCCCAGCTTACGGGCTATCATATCCATCATCCTCTCCATGCCCAGCTGCGACTCCTGATGGCCGTAGCCCCTGTAAGCTCCGACCGGAGGCGTGTTGGTATAGACCGAATAACCGTCAAGGTAACAGTTAGGAAATTCGTAAGTGCCGGTGGAGTTGTGGGTGGAGCCTCTCATAACATGGAGGCCGGTGTCCACATACGCACCCGTGGAATGAAGGATCGTCGTCTGAAGAGCCGTGAGTTTGCCGTTCTTCTTCACGCCGATTTTGAATTTTGTTCTTATGCCGTGGCCGAGGAGCGTTGAAAGAAAATCCTCTTTTCGGCTGGCCACCCATTTAACGGGACGGCCGGGGACAAAACTCGCTATGTAGGCTATTGTCTGCTCGACGGTGACATCGGATTTGTAGCCGAAGCAGCCGCCGACCTCGGGAATGTGCACCCGCACGGACGCGACCGGCAGTTTGTATGTGTGGGCTATATCCTCCCTTATGACGAAAGGACATATTGACGACGACCATATCTCTATGCCCCCGTCCTCGTGATGTATGACAATGGCGCCGTGCGGCTCTATGGCCGCGGAAGAGCTGAAGGGATAGTTGAATTCTCCCTCAAGCACCAGATCGGCTTCGGCGAAACCTTTTTTTACATCGCCCTTTTTGAGAAGATAATGATCGGCTATATTTGTGCCGCCCTCGGGCCCCATACCCGGCAGATGCCAGTAATCGCCGCTGTCGGGGTGGATGAGCGCGGCTTTCTTTTTCAAAGCTTCTCTGGCGTCAATGTAGACGGGAAGAGCTTTGTACTTCACCTCTATTTTTTTGAGCGCCATTTTCGCCTGATGGGGATTCTCGGCTATGACCGCCGCGACAGGTTCGCCTATATAACGCACCCTGTCCACCGCCATAGGCACACGGTCCTTCACATTGTCTCCGAAAAGAAAATCTATGCTCTTGCCGGTGACGACTTTTATGACGCCGGGTTCTTTTTCGGCCGCTGATGTGTCTATAGACACGATCTTAGCGTGCGCCGTGGGCGGCGTAAGGATCGCGGTATAAAGCATTCCCGGCAGTTTTATATCATCAAGAAAAACAGACTTTCCCGTGATCTTCTTAACCGCGTCGGGCCTTGTGATATTCTTACCCACATATTTCAAACTCACTTCATCCTCCCCAATGGGGTCAGGTCTTGACATGTGACACAATCTGCTGATGTCAATGTTAAAATAACCCCGGTAATTTTTATTTTTTATATATTTTGGTAACGCTTTTCGTTTCGGCTATGACCTTGCCGCCGTTTATCACATAGGCGGGAGCTTCCTGAGCACGGAAAGCTTCAAGGACGCTGTCAACGCCGAGCACGAGGAAACTGGCGGGATTGCCCTCTTTGATTCCGTAATTCTTCACATTCATGGCTTTCGCTCCGTTGACCGTGATCATATCGTAAAGCGTTTCCATATCATCGGCGCCCGTCATCCACAAAAGGTGCGACGCCATAAACGCGACTTCGAGCATGTTGTTTCTGCCGTAAGGATAATAGGCGTCGGAAATGTCGTCCTGGCCTATGCACACCAGAGCGCCTTCCTCAAGAAGTTCGCCCACCCGCGCATGCAGCGGCCCCGTGTGAGGATCCGTCACAATACCGAGCTTCGCTTTTTTAAGCAGCGCCACGACTTTCTGAAAATAAGGTTTCGGGTACAGACACATCGCTCTCGCGTGCTGGGCAAGACAGCGCCCCGTCCAGCCGGTCTTGATGGCCTCCACGGCGTACATCTCAAGGGTTTTGAGCGTTGCATCCCCTGCGTCGTCCACGAGCATTGAAACATCCTTGTTATATTTTCTCGCTATGGCCATCATCTTCTGTATGTGCGCGAGTTCGTCCGCTTCCGTATATTCAATCCACGGGATTCCGCCGACGATATCAGCGCCGAGGGCCATTGCTTTTTTGACAAGCTCTTCCGCACCGGGCTCTCTTATCACTCCGTCCTGCGGGAAAGCCACGACCTGGATGTCCACAAGGCCTTTGTACTCTTCTCTCGCTTTGATGAGAGCTTTCACCCCCTCAAGTTTTGCCTTGGAATCCACATCCGCGAAAGCCCTTATGTGAAGATTGCCGTATTTCATGGCCATCTCCACGGCTTTCCTGACGTTCTTTATTATCCATTTCTCGTCGTAGTTTTCCTTGACTCTGGCGGCAAGTTCAATCGCCGACATGGCTTTTCCCATATCGGAGCCGTGATAATCTTTCAGGGCTTTTTCGTCCATCATCTGCAGAGTCCAGACTTTGCAAAGATGAAGATGGGCGTTGCAGAAGGGTTCCGTCACAAGATTTCCGCCCGCGTCTATGACTTTGGCGGCTTTGGCTTTGATGCCTTTGGCGATTTTAACGATTTTTCCCTTATCAACGGCAATGTCCACAAGGCCTTTCCGTTTTCTAAGCTGAGCATTTCTGATCAAAAGTTCCATAAAAACCTCCTATTTATTCCAAATTCAGGAATTAAGATTATCATATTTAGACATCAGCGTCAATTTTCCGACGGAGTTCAGCTTTTCAGAAGAAAAGGAGCTTTACGGAGATTGCCGAAAGCGCCGCGAAAAGAATTTTTTTGAAGCCCCTATTTAAATGACTGCCTTTATGCTGTTACTGCTTATTGCTCTTTTTCTTTCGGTTTCGGTGGTCCGGACTGTTTCTCTTTCAGCATTGCAATCAGAGTTTGT
>VMTH01000070.1 GCA_013791745.1 Candidatus Omnitrophota bacterium | reverse complement strand
GGGAGCTCACCCCCGGGCGGAAAAAGATTTTGACCTGAATTTTTCCGCTGTCAGTGACGGGTATATGGTTGAGGCCGGATCTGAAAAAGGTGAAAAAATCCTGCAAAACAACTCGGATAAACTGGAAAACGCTTCAGACGCCCAAAAAAAAGAACGTGAAAATATGCGCGCATCTGTGGAAAAAACATTAAACGGCCAGAATAAAGGACTGACTTTAGATTTACAGCGTCTCGCTCAAAATGTGGGAACCCGAAATTCATCCTTTGAAAATCAAGGGAAAACCTGTGTCAGCTGCAGCGCCTGTACGACAGTATGCCCTGCCTGTTTCTGCTTCTTCCTCTCTGAGGGTACAGAAAATAAGATACGCTATACAGATAGCTGTCAGCTTCCCGGTTATGCCCGCGTTGCCGGCGGCGGAAATCCTAACAAAGAACTCATCTCGCGTTTCATGCACAGGTTCGGATGTAAATTTTCATGGCGCCCCAGTATGCACAATAACCTTGGCTGTACCGGATGCGGAAGATGTATTCCCGGCTGTCAGGGAAAGATAAACTTCAAAGATGTGTTAATAGAGGTGGCAAAACAGTGACTGATCCTTATAAAACAATAAAGGCGGAAGTCTTAAAAGTAACGGATGAGACATCCAACATAAAAAGTTTCCTGCTCAAGCCCGAGAAAAAATTCTCGTTCAGGACAGGACAGTTTGTTCAGTTTACAGTGCCCGGTATCGGCGAGGCCCCTTTTACACCATCCTCATCTCATTTTGAGAAGGATGAAATAGAGATAACCATAATGAAAGCCGGAAGAGTAACTTCCAGGATACACGAACTTAAACCAAAAGATATTATAGGCATACGGGGCCCGCTGGGAAAAGGTTATCCGCTTGAAGAATTTGAAGGCAAGGAAATACTTATCCTCGGAGGGGGAGTGGGAATGGCTCCTCTCCGATGCCTGCTGCTCTCCCTGCTTGAAGAAAAAGACAAATATGGCAGGATATTGCTCCTCTACGGCTCTAAAACTCCCGGCGATATTGTATATGCGGGACAATTCGCGGACTGGAAAAAGCGGGGCGCCGAAATATACCGTTCCGTCGATAGATGCGACACAGGCGAGTGGAAAGAGAAGAAGGGCGTCGTGACATGCCTTTTTGAAGGACTGAAGCTCAATCCGAATAACGGCGTAGCTGTCGTGTGCGGCCCTCCGATAATGATGAAATTCGGGACGATGAAGCTTCTTGAAGTGGGCTATAAACCGGAAAACATATACCTTTCAATGGAAAAAAATATGAGTTGCGGCATCGGAAAATGCGGGCACTGCGCCTGCGGAAAATATTTCGCCTGCAAAGACGGCCCTGTTTTCAAATACAGCGTTGTGAAAGATATAGAAGGGATTTGGGACTGAAATGATACTTATAGACCTTGAAAAATGTTACGAATGCGGAAAATGCGAAGCACAGTGCAGTTATCCTCTTCACCACGGGAAAACATCCTGCCTAACGCTGATAGAAGAAGCAATACGGGAAGTAACCTGCCGCCATTGTGAAGATGCGCCGTGTGTTATAAGTTGCCCCACAGAGGCTCTTAAGAAAACAAATGATGATCTGAACCGGGCGGGAATGCTATGCACATCCTGCAAAAGCTGTCTTGCCGCATGCCCTTTCGGAGTAAATACCCTGGAAACCGTCAATTTTGAAAAAGCGCCCTGCGATCTATGCGAAGGCCGTGAGATCACTTGCGTGAAAACCTGTTCTAAAGAAGCTATCACGGAAGGAAATTTTAAGGAAGACGCCGAAAAGAATATATATAAGGTAGCAAACGGAATTTACGCTAAAGCCGTGCACTGGAAAACTCAGCTCGGGATAAAAAACCTCGGAGGAAAGAAACCGTGATGATAACGCTCTTCCATTATTTGATCTTCCCCGGCCTGCTGTTTGCCCTGATCATCGGCATGATCGCCTCGTGGATTGAAAGAAAAGTGACAGCCCGGGTACAATGGCGCGTCGGCCCTCCTTTCCTGCAGCCGCTCTATGACATCATGAAACTGTTCATAAAAGAAAATATCGTGCCGGAACACGCCCATTATCTTACTTTTGCCGCAGCGCCTATAATTTCATTTGTGAGCGCGGGCCTGGCGGCAACAATAATAGGGATGTCCATATTTTTTCCGTCTTCCAGCTTCCAGGGAGACCTTATAGTTGTCGCGTATCTTCTTGTTATCCCCGCTCTGTCATTAATACTCGGCGCCGCGGCAAGCGCGAATCCCCTGGCTTCTCTGGGGGCATCCCGCGAAATGAAAATGGTGCTCTCGTATGAACTGATATTCTGGATAGCGCTTATAGTCGCCTGGATAAAAACCGGCGGGCAGCTGAACCTTTCTTTATTCGCCGTCAAAGGAGCGGTCGGAGCTTCCGTTTCCGGGGCGATAGCTTTTGCGCTCATGCTCATCACAATGCAGGCGAAACTCGGAAGAGTGCCTTTTGACGCCGCGGAAGCTGAAACGGAAATATCAGGCGGGACTTACATAGAATATTCAGGGCCGCT
The DNA here is from genome assembly GCA_013791745.1 of Candidatus Omnitrophota bacterium. Classification (NCBI taxonomy): domain Bacteria; kingdom Pseudomonadati; phylum Candidatus Omnitrophota; species Candidatus Omnitrophota bacterium. The sequence continues at coordinate 5,768 of VMTH01000070.1, read as the reverse complement.
TCTGGGTTTTTTTAAAATGAGTCAATACATAATGCTGGTGGCGGTGCCCGCTCTTGTTTCCATAATTTTTCTCGGCGGAGCCAGCATCGGTAAGTATGTCATATTACTCGTAATTATAATTCTCGCTGAAAATACTAATCCGCGACTGAAGATAACTCAGTGCCTGCGGCTGTTCTGGTTTTTTTTGTTGCCGGCCGGATTAATTGCTATAATCCTGGCAACTTTAGGTTATTAACATGAAAAGAAATATGAAATTTCAAAATTTAAAAAAATGGAAAATGCAGATCAGGAAAAGCCAAGATGCCCGTTATAAATAAACTCAATATTTTAACCAAGTCTATATGGGTGTTCCATTTTGCGTCGGCGGCGTGCAATAACTGCGACATAGAGATACTTGACGTGCTCACGCCCCGTTTTGACGCTGAAAGGTTCGGTATAAAGCTCATAGGTTCCATAAAACACGCGGACGCAATGCTGGTCTCGGGTATCGTTACCCGTAAAAGCGCCCCTATGCTAAAGGATATCTACGCCATGGCGCCCCAACCCTTAGCCGTGATAGCTTTCGGATCCTGCGCATCATCGCAGGGAATGTTCAAAGATTCCTGTATGAGAACTGTACCGGTGGACGAAATTATTCCCGTAAATGCCTATATTCCCGGCTGCCCGCCGAGACCGGAAGCGATAATAGACGGGATTGTTAAAGTTATAAAAAAACTGAGAGGGGAAATATAAAAAAGAGGATAATGAATAGTAAAAATGAAAGATAAGATTAAAAAATTACTGGGAGAAAAGATTGTCAATTGGCAGGAAAAAAATCCTAAACGCCATTACATTGAAATAAAAAAAGAACATCTCCGGGATTCCGCGGCGGTTATTTTTACCGAGCTGGGACTGCGGTTTAATATCGCGACGGCTCTGGATAACATAAAAAATATGGAAGTGCTGTACCATTTCTCGGATGATACCACAGGGGTGATTTTTTCACTCCGCGTAGCCACTGACCGGGACGGCGGCGCGATCCCGACCATAAGCGATATCATAACGGCCTCCAAGTGGATAGAGAGGGAGATCCATGAATTGTTCGGCATAACTTTTACGGGTAATGATAACCTCCAGCGGCTTCTTCTTGACCCTGCGTGGCCGGAAGGCGTATATCCTCTGCGGAAAGATTATGCATACGGCAGGAAGGAAGAACTATCGGAAGAGGATGAAGAATCTCTGCGCAGGCCAAACATAAAGATCGATGATGAGGACGGAGATAAACAATGTACCATAATCCCGATAGGGCCCTACCACCCTCTTCAGGAAGAACCCGAGTTTTTTGAACTGAAAGTCAGGGGGGAAAAAGTGGTTTCCCTGAACATAAACCTGGGATATAATCACAGATCGATAGAAAAGATCTCAGAGGGTAAACACTGGGATCAGGTCACTTTTCTTGTGGAGAGGATATGCGGGATATGCTCCTGCTCCCATCCTTTCGCCTATGTGCTTGCCGTTGAGGACCTTGCAGGCATAGAAATTCCTGAAAGGGCAAAATACATCAGATGCGTTATAGCGGAACTTGAAAGGGTCCATTCTCATCTGCTTTGGCTGGGGCTGGCTGGGCATTTTCTCGGATATAACACCGTATGGATGTGGGCCTGGAAATACAGGGAAACAGTCCTTGATCTCTGCGAGCAGATATCAGGAAACCGCAACCATTACGCAATGATGAAAGCCGGCGGCGTCAGACGGGATATCTTAAATTCTGAAATAGACGATATGAAAGCTAATTTAAAAACGATCGTATCAAAAATAGATATGTTCAAGGGCGCGGTACTGGATGACCCCGTCATACACGCAAGAACTAAAAATGTCGGGGTCCTCTCCAAGGAAGACGCTATCAGATACTGCGTGACAGGGCCTACTGCCAGAGCAAGCGGGATCAGACAGGATATAAGGAAAATTGATATCGCAAACAGCGCCTACGGGCTCGTGGACTGGGATATGATAGTACTGGAAAACGGCGATGTCTTTGATAAAGCCGTATGCAGGGTCCTTGAAATGTATGAATCGGTCAAAATAATAAATCAGTGTTTTGACCACCTGAAAAAAATGGAAGAAGGAAACATCTGCACTGAAATAAGGGACCTTCCCGCCGGCGAAGGCATAGGCCGATATGAAGCTCCGCGGGGAGAGTGCTGGCACTATGTTAAAAGCGACGGCGGGAATACTCCTGTAAGGCATAAAATAAGGGCACCTTCATATATGAACATACTTTCCAATGAGGTAGCGGCTGTAGGCGGAATAGTTTCGGACGCGGCAATAACGCTTGCCGCAGTTGACCCCTGCTACTGCTGTACTGAAAGAATGCAGGCGGTTGAAAACGGGAAAATTAAATATGACTGGGAAAGCCTGATCAAAATGTCCCAGGAAAAAACAATGAAATTAAAGGCGGAGCAAAAATAGATGGATCTGCTACTTCCCATTAAGATAAGCGCGGCTTTGTCGGTCATATTTTTTATTCTGCCGGACAAACGGAAATTAGTCGTACCCGCGGCGCTGACTGCGGCTATATCCTTATTTATAATTTCCATCTATTCTCTGTTTTTCAGAGATATAGCGCTGGCCTCCCGGCCATATATTATGGCTGATAACATATCAAAAGCGGTATATTTCCTCATCTCCTTCTTCGGCGCGATCATGGCGATATACTCGTCAGGATTCATAACCCGTAAGCTGAACAGATACTTCGCCTATTTCTTTTTAACTATCGCATCTTCCTTAGGTGTGGTGATCTCCGCCAATTGGCTTATTTTTACGATATTCTGGGGAATATCCGGCACTGCCCTGTTCCTTATGATACAGCTTGAGTCCGGCGCAAATGCCGCCGCCAAGAAAACAATGATAATTCTGGGCGGAAGCGATTCATTGCTCATATTGGGAATTGCCATAATCTATTACGCTACAGGAACTTTTACAATCGGTACGGCGCCATGGTCGGGATTAGCCGCGACATGCCTGCTGGCGGCGGCTTTGGCAAAAGCCGGAGGGATGCCTCTTCACACCTGGATACCCGGATGCGCTGAAACAGCTCCTCTGCCTGTGACCGCCTTTATCCCGGCCGCGCTTGATAAGATCCTCGGTATATATATGATGACGCGGCTGTTCCAAATAATGCGTTTCCCCCCCGAAGCAAGAATGGCCGTGATGATCATAGGCGCGGGCACTATAATATGCGCTGTTTTTATGGCCCTAAAACAGCATAACGCGAAAAAACTTCTATCCTATCACGCGATCTCGCAGGTCGGTTATATGATACTGGGCATAGCATCAGGGACAACACTTGGTTTGATCGGCGGTTTCTTTCATATGGTCAACCACGCGATATATAAATGCGCCCTTTTCCTCGGGACAGGACAGGTTGAAAAAACAACCGGAACCGACCACCTTGAAAAACTCGGCGGATTGGCAAAGCTGCTGCCCTTTACTTTCACATCAATGCTCATAGCCTCATTCGCGATATCAGGCATACCTCCCTTCAACGGCTTCTACTCAAAATGGCTGATCTATCAGGGCATACTCGGAGCAAACACAAAAGATTTTCAGCTTTTAACCATGTTGTGCCTTCTGGCGGCGCTTTTCGGTTCTGGCTTGACGCTGGCTTCTTTTATGAAACTTATTCACGCAATATTCCTGGGGTCATCATCTCCTCTTATAGGGAGAATAGAACCTTCACACAGAGAAAAATTCTCTCTTGTCTTCCCTCAGATAACACTTGCGGCAGCATGTATATTATTGGGGCTGTTCGCTGTGAATATATTTATCAAACCTGTCTTCGGTTCCGGCGTTCTGGATGAAATCCGGGGGGCATGGTCACCCGGCACAGCGTCTCTGCTTATGATAGCCGGTATTGTGATCGGGATTTTACTTTATTGGTTATCGGGCTCCAAAACCCGCCGGGCGGGAAGTTTTATCGGCGGCTATAAGGTTGCGCCCGAAATGAGGGTCTCAGGCGTAACATTCTATGCGAGCATTGAAAATATTTTCCCTTTCCGCCAGATATTCAGGCTCGCTGATAAAAAAGTATTTGACCTTTATGAAATGACAAAGCTGGGGCTGTTCTACATCATCGGTATTTTACGGTATTTCCACACCGGTGTTCTGAGCAACTATCTGACCTGGATTTTTGCCGGCGGAATTATTATATTTTTAGCACTATGACTGAAGCTATGATCCTTTTCCTTTTGGTCTTGATGATCCTGGGCTCAATTATTGCCCTTGAATCAAAAGACCTTCTCTCTTCGGTGATCGCCGTCGGGGCTGTGGGATTTATGCTTTCAGTGATATTTCTGATCCTATGCGCGCCGGACATAGCCATAGTCCAGGTCGTGATAGAGATCCTTACTTTGATCATACTCATACGCGTAACCATTTCGCGGGACATACATATAGTGACAGATACCAGAGATTTCCTTCCCTTCGCCCTTAACATAGTTCTTTTATTCGTCTTCTTCATGATCGCGGCTGAAGCCATACGGAATATGCCCGCCTTCGGAACCGGCGTGAGCAAAGTGGCATTCCCCTATCTCAGCAGAGGATTAAGTGATACCGGCAGCGCCAACATAGTCACTTCCGTTATACTTGATTACCGCGCTTATGATACCCTTGGCGAAGCGACAGTACTCTTCACCGCGCTGATCGGCGCAATAACAATTCTAAGAAGAGAGGCAAAAAATGAACGATGAGAAAAAAATATCCGGCGGCATGAGCGAAGTGGTCAAGACCGTCTGCAACATCCTGGAAGGATTCATATTTGTATTCGGCTGTTACATAGTGCTATACGGCCAGCTCAGTCCGGGCGGCGGGTTTGCCGGAGGCGTAATTCTTGCCGCGGTATTCATCCTGATAATGCTGGCCTTCGGCAAAGAACGCATACTGAAAATAATGCCCAGGAAAAGAGGAGCTTTTATTGAAGCTCTCGGAGCACTAGCTTTTCTGGCTGTTGCCTGGGCGGGACTTTATGTAAGCGGTATATTCTTCAAAAATTTCATACCCACAACTGCGGCCAGCCACTTTAATCTGATGAGCGGCGGAACAATACTCATTTGCAACATCGCAATCGCCCTGAAAGTCATGGCGGGCCTTTTCCTTGTGTTCTTTGTGCTTTCCATAACGCGGGTGGTCCTCGAAGGCGATAAACTTAAAATGGTGAAAAAACAATGATATACACAGCTTGCATCGCGCTGTTCGTCGTGGGCCTGTATGGTATATGCTGTAAAAAAAATCTGATAAAAATTGTTTTGGGATTTATCATAATGGACTATGCGGTCAACCTTTTTATAATACTCATCGGTTACCGGAAAAACGGCATCGCGCCGATTCTTGATAAGACCATGGACGTGAACAAATTCGCCCTGAACAGCGTTGATCCTATGCCTCAGGCGATAGTCCTGACCGCTATAGTGATAGGCCTGGCCGTAACAGCGCTGATGGTGGCGGTATGCGTCAGGATATATGAACGCTACGGCACATTTGACATTACAAAAATAAGGAAATTGAAAGGATAAAGTATGGAAAGATATATATACCTGATTCTCCTGCCTTTAGGTGGAGCTTTTATCATAGCGGCTTTAAATGCCGCCGTAAAAAGCAGGGATACACGCAACATTACAGCCGATATCCTTGCTAACCTGATAACGCTTGCGACGGCCGGGATAGCTCTCACTTCTTTCGGCATAAACGGCTCCTACTCTGTAGGCGGCTGGCCTGTACCTCTTGGAATAAAT
>VMTH01000069.1 GCA_013791745.1 Candidatus Omnitrophota bacterium | reverse complement strand
TTACGGGGGCTAAGCAGCCGGACCTTCCGGAGAAAATAGATGAGACGGGCGCCGTTAACATTGAGGTTCTGGAAGCTCAGCGTCTTATTATCGAGATAGACAAGAATTCGCTTCTTAATAAAATAGTAGTAACTGAACTGGACGCCCGCCGTAGCGGCGATACGCGTTCATATGACGAAATACTCAAATTCAAAGCGGGATTCCTCTTTGATAACGGGGATTATGATGGCTGTATAGAGACGCTAAAAAATGTGAGCGCCGCGGACTATTCCGCAAACAGGCTTTTTGCGCTTTCCTATTATTACACGGGCTCTCCCACCTCGGCTCTTTATCATTTTGACATGATAGAGGGAGAAGCCGAAAAGGTCGGTGACGGCGAGCTTCTCTTTTACAGGGCGAGGACTCTTGAGGGAAAGAATCTTTTTGAAGAGGCTTTGAACGCCTACGGGCGGATAAAGACGGGCGAATTCGCCGATAAAGCCGCCGGAAGATATAACGAGCTCGTCAAAAATCTTCCCCGGCGCATAGAGGATATAGACACTGAAATAGCGGAACTGATAAGAAAATCGCCATCGCAGGAAGATCATCCGGAAGCGTCGGCCGCTGTGCTGATGGACAGGGACAACTATGAGATATTTCCCGATTCCTCGTCGGTGTCGGAGTCGCTCAAGGTCATAAAGATATTCAACGACAGGGGCAAGAAGCAGTTCGCGGAGGTGGCGCTGACATACGATTCCACCTACGAGGACATTGAGATACTGGAGGCATACACGGTGCTGCCCTCGGGGCTGACGCGGGATGTGTCGCCGCAGCAGATAAGGGATGTGTCCAAGTACATGAATTTCCCGCTCTATTCAAACGCGAGGCTGAAGATCATATCCATGCCGGCCGTGGCGCCCGGCGCCGTTATCGTTTACAGGGTCCGGCACAAGTCAAACAAACTGCCGTCGGGCAATGTCATATTCCGCTACGGCATACAGGGTTTTGAGCCCTATGTCAATCAGGAATTGAGCGTGAAGATACCCCTTTCATTCACGCCTGACATAAGGATTTTCAGGAACTCTTATCTCAAAAAGAAATACAGGCTGGACCCGCGCGTGAAGAGGACGAAAACGGACAGGCTGTACAGCTGGAAATTTCCCTTTGTGCCGGAGATAATACCAGAGGACAGCATGCCGCCGTGGGACGAGATAAGCGACGGTTTCAGGTTTTCCACTTTTCAGAGCTGGGATCAGATATACCTGTGGTGGAAGGAGATGCTTTCCGACAGGATGGACATCACGCCCGATATAAGGAAGAAAACGGCCCAGCTGATGGATATCTCATCCGACAGGGCCAATGCCGCTAACATTTATCACTGGGTGGCGTCACAGATACGCTATGTGGCTGTGGAATACGGCGAAGCCGGTTTCAGGCCGCACAAGGCGGAGGAGATTTTCCTCAACAAATACGGCGACTGCAAAGACCAGGCGGTTCTCCTGACGGCGATGCTCAGGGAGGCGGGGCTGAAAGCTTATCTTGTCCTCATAGGCACGAGAGGGACATTCCCGCTGATAGAGGATTTTCCGGAACTGGTTTTTAATCATGCCATAGCCTGCGTGGAAATAGACGGGCAGATAATATTTATGGACCCGACGGCTGAGACCTGTTCTTTCGGGGATCTTCCCGGAGGCGACCAGGGAAGAAAAACGCTCGTGTTCTTCGACGACAGATATGAGATCATCGAAACGCCCGTCTTCGGCAGCGCCGAAAACCGCGTGAGTAAGGAAATGACGGTGAAGGTGGAAGAGGACGAGTCGATCAGCGCCACAAGGGAAGTGCTGACAAAAGGCATCAGCGACCAGGGACAGAGATACTGGCTGAAATACACAAAGCCCGTCAAGATAAAAGAACAGCTTGAAAAAGCGGTGAACGCCATAACGCCGGACGCGTCGCTTTTAAAATACGAGCTTCCCGATATTGAGAACATGAACGAGCCCTGCCGCCTCAGGATGATGTTTACGGGAATGGATTATCTCAAAAAAGCGGGGGGCATACGGCTGGCTCCGCAGTGGGGGGGCGTGGACACCGCCCTTGTCGCGAAGGAAGAACGCAAATACCCCGTAAAGGCCTCACTGCCGTCGGAGGAAAGCGTAGAGACGCGGCTCATACTGCCGCCGTCTTGGAAGGCGGTGTTCATACCGGAAGACATAAACGAGGAAAACAAATGGTTTTCAATGAACCGTCAATTCCGTCTGTCGGGCAGCGAATTGATATACACGGAAAAAACTGTTACAAATAATGAGGATGTGACGCCGGAAGATTACAAAAAATACCGCGCTCTTATGTTTGATCTGCATCGCAGGACGAGGAGCCAGGCGGTTTTTGAGACGGCGGAAAGGTAAAGTCAATGGGAACGGTTCCTATTATAACCGCCGGAGACTGAGTATTATAAAGCTTTAAGGTCACAAATTGTGACTTTAAAATTAGAAGGAAGGGGGATTTTATGAATGAGGTGAAATGCTGCTAATGTCACAATGTCAAGCACCGTCCCCTTCCTATGATTAAAAGATTGATCTTCATCGTCGCTCTTGGTTTGGGCGGGGCTTATCTTTTCCGCATGTATATAGGGGGCTTTGTGAAGGTGGCCAGCGGCTCCATGGAGCCGACTCTTGAGCTCTACGACATAGAATGGGCCAGCGCGCTCCATTATGCCCTCAACCCCGTCGAGAGGGGCGATATAATCGTTTTCCGTTCTCCTGTGGACAGTCAGAAGGGTTTGATCAAGCGCGTTATAGCCGTGGGCGGCGATGCCATTGAGATCCGCGACAAAAAAATCTATCTCAACTGGAAAGAGCTCGGCGCGGAACCGTATGCGGTGTATAAGAGAGAAAACGAGATACTTAAGGGCGACAACATTCCTGAGATCACGGTGCCGGAAGGACATGTCTTTGTGATGGGCGACAACAGGGACTGGTCCGGCGATTCGCGCGACTGGAAAGACGAGTCCGGAAACCCCGTCTATTTTGTTCCCGTTGAAAACATCATGGGAAGGATCAACAAAGATGCTGAATAAAATAGAGCCGTCTTTCGGGGTTTACAAAAAAGCCCTGAAAGATTATTCGCTGGGCTGTGTTTACACGGATGTGTGCTGCGACATGGAAACGCCTGTTTCCGTGTTCGCGCATCTCGCTTCCGGTGAAAACGCTTTTCTCCTTGAGAGCGCCGAGGGCGGGATTCGCTGGGGGAGATATTCTTTTGTCTCGCCGTCAGCGGCTTTTGTGCTCTCAGGCGGAAAGGATTATTTTGAGATCAACGGAAGAAGGAAAAAAACCGGAGATTCTTTTTCCGAGCTCAAGAAATTCATAGGCCGTTATAATTTCCCGAAAATCCAGGGTGACGCTCCTTTTACAGGAGGAGCTGTGGGCTATTTCGCCTATGACATCGCGGGGGAATGGGAAGACATCAATGCCCCCGCCTCCACCGGCGGAGAGTATTTCCGCTTCATGCTGCCCGAGATCGTAATAGTGATAGACCATCTTAAAAAAACGATGAGGATAATATGCTGGAGCTACGGATCGGGCACGGACGGCCGTCAAATGTATGACGCGGCCGCGGCAAAACTTAAAGGAACTCTGAAAAAGCTTCGCGAGGCAATAAGTAACGAAAGTAAACCCCTGGCGCCAATACGCAGGACGGTTTTTAAAAGCAAGATGACACAAAAGCGTTTTGAGGACATGGTCAGAAAGGCAAAAAAATACATCGCCCGCGGCGACTGCATACAGACGGTGATCTCTCGCGGATGGAAAGCGCGCTCATCCGTTGACCCCTTCCGCGTTTACAGGGCGCTGCGCATGGTGAATCCCTCGCCCTACATGTATTATCTCAAGTTCGGGGATTTTAAGATGATCGGTTCTTCGCCGGAAATACTGGTGAGGAAGGATTCTTCCAGGGCCGTTCTGCGTCCCATCGCCGGCACAAGGCCCCGGGGGGCGACGCCCGCCGAAGACAAAAAATTCGTCGAAGAGCTCATCTCGTCGGAAAAAGAAAGGGCGGAGCACATAATGCTCGTGGACCTGGCCAGAAACGACCTCGGGCGGGTCTGCCGTTTTAACAGCGTTTCCGTCAGGGAACTGATGACGGTTGAAAAATTCTCCCATGTCATGCACATGACCAGCGAGGTGGAGGGCACCGTCAGCCGGGGCCATGACAGTTTTTCGCTCTTCAAGGCGGCTTTTCCGGCCGGCACGGTATCAGGAGCGCCGAAGGTGCGGGCCATGCAGATAATAAGCGAGCTTGAGGCCTCATCAAGGGGCCCTTACGCGGGGGCTGTGGGATATTTTTCATTCAACGGCGATATGGATTTCGCCATAACCATAAGAACGGTTTTTGTGAAAGGCAAAGAGGTGTCGCTGCAGGCAGGGGCGGGGATCGTTTACGATTCCACGCCTTTGGGCGAATACAGGGAAACGGAAAACAAGGTGAAGGCGCTGATGCGCGCCGTTGAGATGGCGGAGGACCTGTGAGGATACTTTTCGTAGATAATTACGATTCTTTTGTTTACAACATCGTGCAGTATTTCGGCAGGATAACGAAAGACATAAAGGTCGTCCGTAACGACGAGGTCACTGTTTCGGAGATAGAAGCTTATCGTCCCGACGGCATAGTAATATCGCCCGGGCCCGGTACGCCCGATAAAGCGGGCCGCTCCATGGAGATAATCAAGGCCTTCACCGGAAAAACGCCTATCCTGGGCGTCTGTCTGGGACATCAGGCGATAGGGCGGGTCTTCGGCGCGAAGGTGGTGAGGGCCAAAAAAATAGTGCACGGCAAAACATCCCTCATACAACACAACGGAAAAGGGCTCTTCCGCGGCGTCAAAAATCCTTTTACCGCGACAAGGTACCATTCGCTCATCATAGAAAAACCGGTGCCGCGGCTGGAGATAACCGCGCGCACGAAAGACAACGAGATCATGGGAGTCAGGGTGAAGGGCATGGATATATACGGCGTGCAGTTCCATCCCGAATCAATTCTGACAACGGAAGGTTTTAAAATCATTGAGAATTTTTGTAGAATCGCGGATAAATGATAAATAAAGAAAAAATTAAACGCTACGCGCGCTACGCCGTCTATGCCTTTTTTGTCGGCATGTTGGTGGGCGTGGGGTTTGACATAGCCATGCGCATCATCACCAAAACTAGCAGGGCTGTCGTGACCCCCGACGTGACGGGCCTGAATATCGCCGAGGCCATGGATATGCTGCAGGCCAAGGGACTGGAGGCCTACAAAGAAAAGGAATCGGCCAGCGACGAGACGATCCCCGCGGGTTCGGTCGTCAGGCAGAACCCTGTGGCGGGCTCGGTGGTCAGGGCCGGAAGAAAAGTGCGTCTGACTCTTTCGGAAGGCGGCAATCTCATATATGTGCCCGACATCTGCGGAAAAGCGATGAGCGAGGCTGAAATACTTTTGACACGGACCGGGCTCACCGTCGGGAATGTCACGGGCATCTACAGCGATGAGACGCAGATAGACCTTATCATAACACAGGAACCTCTGCCCGGGCAGATAGTAAAGCCCGCGGCCATGATAGATATTGTTATGAGCAAAGGCCCGGCGTCGCTCATGGGTTTTCTCGTCATGCCGTATTTCGTCGGAAAATCATCATCTGACGCGTCTTCCTATCTGCATGAGATGGGCTTTGAGGTAGCCGAAACGGAAGAAGTGATAAACAACAACATCTCTCCCGGCACGATCATAAAGCAGGAGCCGGCGCCCGGCGACATGCTCTCAGGGGATTCCCTCATCAAGTTTTATATATCCCAGCTTTCCCTCGAGGAAAATGTGAAAAGAACGGTCACGATCTTCTGGGAGGTGCCGCAGGACATAAAAGAAAGAGAAGTGAAGATAATTGTCAAAGACGCCGTCGGCCGCAGAACCGTTTATGAGAAGAGGGAGCAGCCCGGCAAT
>VMTH01000068.1 GCA_013791745.1 Candidatus Omnitrophota bacterium | reverse complement strand
TAACAGGCCTGATTTGGTAATCACATCTGCCGATATAACGATAAGCAATAATACTCCGGCCGCGGATGAAATAGTTTTTATAACGGCTACGGTCAGAAATTACGGCGCCGGATATAACGCCTCCGGCTCAACATGGACCTCGGTTCAATTCTATAAAGGTCAGCCCCCTGCGCCCTGGGGCGACGGTTCGGGAACTTTGATCGCTTATTATCACGCGAATTCATCGCCGTCATACAATCAATCGTTTGAGGCGTATTCCGGCGCATGGTCGATACCGGAGGGCGCGCACGATTTATATGTTGTCATTGATTCGTCGGAGACGGTAACGGAAAGGATTGAAGATAATAATTCCGGTTATATACATGTAGAAGCGCCGCCCATACCGCCGTGCGGGATTTCAAATCTCACCGCATTTCTCACGGGGACGACAGAAGGACAGATAAAACTTAAGTGGACGGCCCCGGGCGATGACGGCGCGGGCGTGGCGGACTGCGCCGGTTATCTCGTGAAATACGCCACAAAATATATCAGCGCCGCTGATTTTAACGCGACTTGGGTCTCAACTCATACGCAGAGCTGGACGCCTGCGGCTTTCGGGACGGAAGACAGCCAGGCCATCGGCAGCCTCGGCGGAGCTTTCACTCCCGGCGTGACATACTGGTTTGTTATGAAGGCGTATGATGAAGTGCCCAATTACGGCGTCTGGACTTCTTCGGGCGACGCGCCGGTGGGAGGGCAGAACACTCTAAATTCAACTTACGCGCAAATGGATGTGACGCCCCCGTCGGCGGTGTCGGATCTGACAGCGGAAACGGGCTCCTCCCCCGGTGAGATAAACCTCACATGGGCCTCGCCCGGAGACAACGGGATAAATCAGGATCTTGCCGCCGGCAGTAAATTTTACATAGCCACGGCCACGGTTTTGAGCGACGCCCAGGATCCCGCTTATTGGGACGCGAAGAAGGCGTCGTCGGAAATACAGATCTCAACTTCGGCCGTCGGCTATGCCGACGCGCAGTCATATACAGTTGGCAGCCTGATTGAGGGCGTGACATATTATTTCAGGATGTGGACGGTTGACGAGAGCGGGAACTGGTCAACGCTCTCAAACGCGGCGACGGCATGGGCGAAGATTACCGCTGATCCTGCACCCCCGTGCGCAATATCAAATTTAACAGCTCTTGCGGGAAGCTGGTCGGGTGACATTGTTTTGAAATGGACTGCGCCGGGAGACGACGGGACAATCGGCATGGCTTCGGGATATCTGCTGAAATATGCGAGTCAATATATATCGGCGGACAATTTCTATGCTTCATGGGTTTCAACCTGGCTTCCTTCAAACGGCTGGAGCCCGAAAGCGGCCGATAGTGAAGAAAGCTACACCATAACGGGGCTGACGGAAAGCGTAACCTACTGGTTTGTTATCAAGGCGTATGACGATTTTAATAATTACGGGATATGGACTTCGTCGGGCGATAATTCTGCGGTGAATAACAATAACTGGTCAATTCCCGGGGTTACGGGCAGCAGCGTCACGGTTCTTCATATAACAGAGGTTATGGCGGATGCTGTTGATGATGATACAGATGAATTTATAGAGGTTTATAATGCAGGAACTTCAGCAATTAACCTTAATGGGTATAACCTTAGACAGCCTGGCGATCTTACTGATACATGGGCGTCATGGGTTACGAATAAAACTGCTCTTGCTGTAATTGACGATGCATATAGAAATGGTGCCTCAACTTCTTCTACGATTTTACAGCCAGGTTATTACGCAATGTTTATGGATCAGGATTACGGAGATGCAGCAAAAGGCGGAGCGCAGAGATATTATTTTATGTCTAATTGTATTATTCTCGCTTGTAATAACCTCGTGATTGGTTTAAATAATGCAGGAGGGGATACAGTTGAATTATGGACAGGTCTAACAGGAATATTTGTGGATACATTTACATACACTACTCCAGCTGCAGACACTCCATGGACAAAGATTACTTCCACTGGGACTGCTTTCCCTGGTTCTACCGGCGACTGGACAAATAATGTCTCTTCTTCGCCCGCAAGACAGCATCCAAGTTATACTTCATACAACATGCTGGCTTCGGAAATAAGCACTGTGACGGTCGCGTCGGCGGATGCAAACACAGGTTCGGTCAACAACACGGTTCTTGCCTGCACAGTGCCGGGCCACGATGACAGCGTTTCACAGAATCTGATAGGCGTGCGTCTTTCAACAGCGGGGACAACGACTACTATGCTGCAAAGTGACATAGCCGCGATAAAGGTCTGGCAGGATGTGGACGGCAATAACGCTTATTCCGCGGGGGATTCTTACTTAGGCACACTGACATATAATACCGCTTATGCTGTGTGGGAATGCCAGCAGACGGCTTCAATGGCAACGGGCGCCGGAGGGCAGAAGATTGTTTTTACGATAGACATTAACGTCTCGGCAACTGCCGGAAGAAAGTTCCAGGCGAAACTCCCGCAGTATAACGGTTTGATGGTGGGTTCAGGTTATCACGGCCCTTATGACGCCGCCTGTATAAATAGCGGCGAGCTTACGATCACGGTTGTCGACGCCACGCCGCCGTGCGCGATAAGCGACCTGACGGCGCTGGCGGAAGGAACGGGAATGGGCGGACAGGTGACGCTTAAATGGAGCGAGCCCGGTGATGACGGGGCAAGCGGCGATAACAGCGCGGGGCAGTATCTTGTAAAATATGCGACGAAATACGTCGGGGCGGGGGACTTTTACGCGAAATGGGTGTCAACGTGGGGATATTATACGCCGGGATCGACGCCGGGCGCTGAGACGCTGAAGCTCCTGACCGGATTTTCAGAAGGTACGACATACTGGTTTGCGGTGAGGACAAAGGACAGCGGTAATAACTGGTCGGTGTGGCCGGGCACGGCGGCGGCGATAAATTCGCTGAGTTTTAATCTGCCGACTTCATCGGCTCCGGCGGCGATAACGACGCTCTCGGCGCTGACGGGTTCAAGCGGCGGCGAGATAAATCTGACATGGACAGCGCCGGGAGACGACGGCACGACGGGGGCTATAATAGGCGGAAAGTTCGCGATAAGATATGCGACATACACGAATGTTGACTGGAATGCGGCCTCGTCCGGATGGACGGATTTTGACGATCAATACGAGCTTGTCATAGACACGGACACAAATAATTATAACGAAATTCACTCGCGGACAATGACATCTCTGCGCGAAGGCGTGACTTACTTTTTCAGATTAAAGACGGCTGACGAGCAGCCGAACTGGTCTGCGCTTTCCAATCACGCTACGGCCTGGGCGTATATCACGCCTCCGCCTCCGACGCCTGAAGGCATGCTGGTGTATTATTCATCTTCAACCGTGTCTGCCGAACAGCGGATACCGGCATACCGCTATTGGGACGGCTCGGCATGGTCAGCGGCGGGAAGCGCCGTAGATGTCGGAGGCGCTGCATCTCGACAGAATGTTGTCCGTATGTGTCCTTCCGCAGTCAGAGATGAAGCGATTATGCTAAATGTGGACGCATTAGCTGATCTTAATGTTTCAACATATACACCTTCAGGCGGTTGGGGACTTGCGGGGGAACTTACCGATAATGTCGGGGTTATTACGCAAAGAGTATTTGATGTTGCGTATGAGCAGACATCCGGCGATGCCGTAATTGTTTATAGAACGGGTACCGGAGTAGGTTCTGAACTCTACTATAGAACATGGAATGGAACAGCGCTTTCAGGGGCCACAGAAATTGGAACAAATATTATAAATATCGAGTGGGTTCGGCTGGAAGCGAAACCGTCATCCGACGAGATGATTCTTGTGTATTCCGATAACTTGGGAAATATTTATTCTTATGTCTGGAACGGTTCGGCTTTCGGAAATGTTCAGAATATTTTAACGGGGAGAGCGAGCGCCTCAACCGCGCAGTCCTTTGACATTGCTTACGCCCAGTCGGCGGGAGTTGGGTTTGTAGTCTGGGCTGATACTGCGACGACAAGGCCGTGGTACAGAACCTGGGACGGCTACTCGTGGAGCGCAGCGACGGTGACTTCTCATAATCATTCGGCGCTCGGCGACGCGCGCTGGATAAAAGCGGCCGCGAATCCATTGAACAACGAGATAATGATAGGTACTTTTGATAGCGGTACTGACATAAATGCGGAAGTTTTTTCTTCAACTTCAAATGTGTGGATGAACGGAAAAGAACATGACGATGTGACTTCATACGGAACTTCACAGAGGGGTTTCGATGTCGCTTATGAAGCGGCAACGGGCGAAGGGATGATAGTATGGGCGGAATCTAATGTCGCGGTCCGGGCAACTCCGCAGGCGCGTAAATATGTTAACGGCGTCTGGTCGGCGGATAATGCCGCGGTTCAGCCGGATGCCGCAGGTATCAGATGGGCTATTCTCGCGCCGGATGACGCTTCGGATGATATCTTTCTCATAACGCTGACAACGGCGAACAATGTGTATTCCCAGAGATGGAACGGAGCGGCATGGGATACTCTTACGGAAATATCTGATAATTCTTATTCACTTTATGGATCAGCCAGTATGAATTTTCCGAAAACCGCCGCGCCGGCGGACAGTATAGCGCCTGCGGCGGTGACGAGTTTCACGGCGTCAACAACTTCGGTTTCGGGGCAGATAAATCTTTCGTGGGTGTGTCCCGGGGACGATTACCGTATCGGGCGTTTTACAAACGGTTCAAAGTTCAGGATACAATATGCCACTTATACGGCGATGGCCTGGGGAAGTGAGACGACTTATAATGTTGAAATCGCGACCGAGAATATTTCCGCGCAGAGCGTTTCCGCCTATTCAACATCAGGACTGATTTACGAAACGACATATTTTTTCAGATTGTGGACCTGCGACGAGGGTGCGCGCTGGTCGGAGATATCTGTCGGCGCGACGGCATACTGCCGTGTCGCTCCGGCCGCCGTCACAACGCTGACGGCGCTGGCGGAAGACGACGGGGATGTCGCTCTTTCGTGGGTCGCGCCGGGCGACGACGGCACGACAGGAACGATAAACAGCGGGCAATGGAAAATAAGATATGCCACCTATACGACGGTTGACTGGACGACATCGTCGCCCGGGTGGACGGACTTTGACGATAAATACGAGTTTCTGATTGACACATCCTGCGCGGCGCTCTCGGAACGCGCGAAAACTCTGACGGGGCTTCACGGCGGGGTGACATATTATTTCCGCATCTGGACGAGGGACGAGGCTACGGGAATAAACGCCCCCGGAAACTGGTCGTCAATCTCCAACGGCTCAACCGCCTGCGTCGTCAAAGTCCTCGGCGTTTCCGTTTCAACAGACACCTATAATTTCGGCGAGGTGAACTTAAGCGCTTCCACCACTTCCATTTCGGGGATTGTCGTGACAAACACCGGGAATGTGGACGAAGATTACTCTATGAGAGTTTCTTCCATAACCCTTTTTAACGGCTCCGCTTCTGTGTGGGAGTCCACGGATACGGCTGTCGGTCATAACCGCTTTATATTATATGCGATATTCCATGACACAACGGCTGCTGCCGGCTATTTTGTGAATAAAGACACGGTGACGGCTGTAAATCAGACAAGCGGCGCCGAAAGATACACTTATGACGGCGGCGCGACGGGGGATGAACAGAGGGGCGACGGCGTGCCCAAAACCGAAACGAGAACTTTGTGGCTGAAACTTGATATGCCTACGACGGTGAACACTTCCAAACAGGAAAAAATTACGGTGACGATCACCGCGGGGGAAAGCCCATGAATAAATTGACTCTTAACAAATGCAGCCGCAGCGCCTTGCGTTGTGTTTATGTTGCGTGGCTGTTTGCAGGGGGATGTTTATTATTTTCTTCTTTAGCTTTCGCGGTGAATATAAGAACGCCGTTTGTCAGCGTTTCAGCGTCGGGCGTTGTTCCCGGCGAGGCATATTCGCTCAAAGCTCACGGTTTGAGGACGCTCAAAATTTACAACAAAGG
>VMTH01000067.1 GCA_013791745.1 Candidatus Omnitrophota bacterium | reverse complement strand
AAATTTTATTGTCATTACATCACTCTTTTTCTGCCTCTCCGAAAGCTCCTGGAAAAAAGCATGCAGCCAGCCGTCCTCATAAATAATCTTATATGATTTCGGCCATACGCCGAATTTCTCTATGTCGCCCATAGCAATCCTCATTCCCCCCCCTGCATCCATTCCGGTTTTTTTTATGTAATCAATCACATCAGGAGGTTTAAGGGCAGGCATAGTGTATCGTAGAGACTCCATTATAGGAAGTATCTTCAACTTATAACCTTCATGCTCTGTTATAAAATAGCCGTGAAGTTTGTCATTCAGCCAGCCGGCGCCGTTGAAATGATAATCATCCAGCAGTGTGTAGTCCATACCTGATAATGCTATAGGTTTTGTAAGATACTGTTCCCACACCCGTTCGGGCAGCCACATTCCGGTGGGCAGGGAATTGAAAGTTTCTCCTATGTATCGGGTATACTGCGTAATCTGTTCCTTAATATCATCAGCTGAGATAAGGGGCAGAATGACCTCGTAAAACGGGCCGCCGAGTATCTCGATCTGTCCCCTGTCTATCATGCCTTTCATAAGAGCAATGAACTCAGGTTTGTTTTCCGCCATCCATTCCAGAAGCGGGCCGCTTATGTGCGTATTCACTATCACATCGGGGAATTTGTTCAGCTCCTTAAAAAAGGGGTCGTAACATAGATTGAAACATTCCTCAAAAACATGAGGGTAATTGCCGACCGGTTGATGACAGTGCACTCCGAAACCAAAATAAACTTTGTTCATTTTCTTATTCCTCCCCGGTTATATCCCTGTTGTGTGCCCCTGTTTTTAAAGCTTCAAATGCTTGATCTGTACCGGATTAATTTCGCAATATAGCTAATGAGCCAAATCCCGACGTCGTATACCCGTATTTTAAATTATACCAATATAATAATCAAGCTATTGTAGGAATACGCTGTAATGCCCGTTATCATGAAATCGACATAATAGAATCTTACATCTTGAAACCAAGTCTGATTTTTGTCAAACTACAGTAAATTCATTAGAGGGAGTATTTCCTCTATCGGCAATAATATATAAGGGAGGCCATTCATGACAGAGTCTGAAAAATACAAGTTCAAAACCATTGACGAGGCAAAAGATGACCTCATAAAAAACCGTCACACATTTACAGATCCCTGGGTTAAATACGGGCCTTTACGGGTTTTAAACCACGGCAATGGAATCATGAAAATTGGAGATTCTACACGGTTCTTCGAGCCTGTATGGATCAGGATGGGACATAAAGGAAAAATCACCATATATCCAAAAACCTTTTTTCAAAGAGAATGCGAACTGATTGCCGAAGAAGAGATTGTGGTTGAAGAGGAAGTGAGAGTTTCCTGGAATGTTCTTATAATGGATACCGATATTCACGGCATAGGAAATAATCCTAAGGAAAATAGCCCTGTCCGAATCAAAAAACGCGCGTGGATAGGCTCTCATGCGAGAATCCTGAAAGGTGTCACTATCGGGGAAGCCGCGATCATCGCCTGCAATTCCGTCGTCACCAGCGATATACCTGATTACGCCGTCGCCGCGGGCATTCCCGCGAAAGTAATAAAGATTTTAGAGCCGTTTGAGGGAAAACACGGCGGCCGTTTCGAGGGGAAATGGTACAATCCCGATTTTGTCCCGATCCCGCATCCCAATTATTATGTCCAGGAATTAGGCGGAGTTAAGTTTGACTGGAAAGAGGACTGGAACGAAAAACGCGAAAAACAATGATAAAGAAAGAAACCACTGAATCTGTGGTTGGTTTTTGACAGTTGGTTTTTTGAATAAGAGGAGGGATTTTATGAAAACATCGATCGTATTTCCTATGTTCTGGGGAAGAGAAAAAACTTGTACTCACAAAAAAGGTGATTATTATTATGACCATCCAACTGCTATTGACAGTGAAGGAACTATCCCCCCGCTGTTTGAAAGCATGAAAAACCTGGAGGATCAGGATTTTGATGTAGTTGCCGTTGCCGGCAACGGCGCCGAGGGGTATAAAGAGAAAACAGAAACCGCCCTGAATAATTTAATGGCGAAATATAAAAAGGATTTTAAAATTTATACCGTTTGTTATTCCCAACTTGAAAAACTCCATGCGTTTTTCAAAGAAAAGGGTAAAGAGCATTTGCTCGGAACTTTATCTCTGACGGGCTATTCTCCTCTCAGAAATATGTGCTTCGTGGCTGCTAACATACTGAATTCCGATATAGCTGTTTCAATTGACGATGATATCATATTTACCAAACCCGACTATGTTTCAATGATAAAGAATACAATAAAAACCAAATTTCAGGATAAGGAAATATTGGCTCTCTGCGGTCCTTATATAACAGCGGAAGATAAAATACTGCTGCCTGTAAAGATAAGCGCGGTCACGGCGTTTTATGACACCATAATTCAAATGAACAAACTGTTCCAGGAAAAAGTTATTGAAGGGGAACGCTTAAAAGAAGTTCATTTTTCCATAATGGGGAATATAGCCGTTCACAAAGATTTTTATATGAAAATACCGCTGGATCCGCCTCTGCAGAGAGGAGAAGATTCCGACTGGGTGATGAACGCTAATATATTCGGCCACAGCTTTATCCTGGATAATACGCTGATGGTAAAACACGTTCCGCTAAAACGCCCTCACCCCGCGTGGATGCCCATGCGCGAAGACATTAAGAGGTTCGTACATATTAAGAACAAGATTGCCAACAGCAGAGACAGCGATAAAACACATAAACTGGAAGTTTCAAATTATGATCCTTTCCCCGGATGTTTTTTCAGAGACAACCTTATGGATAAAATGGCAAAGGCCTGTCTGGCAATGAGCCAGGAATACCTTATCGCCGGCGAAACTGAGAATGCCAGAGAAGCTTTGCAGAATATCTATATAGCCAAATACGCGGCTGACCCCGGATATGACGCCTTTAAGGCATACGTTGATTTTCAGGCGAAATGGGAGGAGATGATGTTAGTGGTTGGCGAAAACAGGACGGCTCTTAAAAAGCTGCTTTTCGATTAGCCCCCTTCTTTCGCTAAAGCTATGGCAGGCCGTTGAGACGGCCTAACTCAAATTCAAATCGGATATTTGCAACAACGGCCCTAATATTGTATTATTGGCCGATATAGACTGACTCCCCGTATTGCCGATCCCCCGGGATTACCGGTTGAATTTTACCGCAATACTTTTAAAAGGTTAGACGGCCTTATTGAAAGAATAATACCAAAACTTAAAGAAGGTAAAAGTTAGAAGAGATACAGGATACTGGATGCAAGATAAAAAGAAGATAGACGGGAGATGGTAAAAGGTAAATGAAAAAACAACATGGTGACTTGGCAACGGGTAACTGGTGACTTGCGGTTTATACAGTTTAACGGGAGGAGATAATGTTGGAATATCTTAAAGAAAGCGACGGTGAAGTTTATGGAATAATTAAAAAGGAGCACCTCCGGCAGGAAGAAGGCCTTGAACTGATTGCTTCTGAAAATTATGTTTCACAGGCGGTTTTGGAAGCGCAGGGCTCTGTCCTGACTAATAAATATGCTGAAGGGTACCCGGGGAAAAGGTATTACGGCGGGTGCCAGCACTATGATGAAATAGAACGGCTCGCACAGGCCCGCTGCAAAAAACTTTTTAATGCGGAACATGTAAATGTCCAGCCTCATTCGGGCACGCAGGCAAACATGGCCGTTTACTTTTCCGTTTTAAACCCCGGAGATACGATCATGGGAATGCACCTGTCCCACGGCGGACACCTGTCCCACGGTCACCCGAGCTCGTTTTCGGGCAGGTATTTTTACACGGTGCCTGTAGAGCTTGACTGTAAAACCGGGCTGATTGATTTTGACATAATGCGGCGTCTTGCGGAGAAGAACAAACCCAAGTTGATCGTCGCCGGAGCTTCCGCATATTCAAGGATAATAGATTTCTCGAAATTCAGGGAGATCTGCGACCATGTGGGCGCGTACCTTATGGCTGATGTAGCGCATATAGCAGGGCTGATAGCGGCCGGGATACATCCGTCCCCGTTTCCCCATGCCGACTTTGTCACAACGACCACTCATAAAACCCTGAGGGGGCCCCGGGGCGGTCTTGTGATGTGCAGGAAAGAATTTGCAGATATGGTGGACAAGAATATCTTTCCGGGAATCCAGGGCGGCCCGCTCATGCATGTGATTGCGGCCAAAGCCGTGGCTTTCGGAGAGGCGCTGAAGCCGGAATTCATGGAATACCAGAAGCAGATTGTAAAAAACAGCCGGACATTGGCTGAAGAACTTGTGAAACTGGGCTTTAAGCTTGTTACAGGCGGGACGGATAACCATTTAATGCTCGTAGATTTGAGAAATAAGAACATGAAGGGTTCTACCGCGCAGGATTTACTAGACGAAGCCGGGATTGCTACGAACAAGAACTCTATCCCGGGCGATCCTGAAAAGCCTTTTATCACTTCGGGTATAAGACTGGGGACTCCGGCAGTCACAACCAGGGGTATGAAAGAGGAGCAAATGAAGCAGATAGCGGTTTTTATAAGCAGGGCTATAAATTCAGCGGGCAATAAAGAGGAACTGAAAGCAGTTAAAAAAGAAGTCAAGAAAATGACGAATGCTTTTCCGATTTACGGATTGTCTGAATAATGATTTATTTGAAATCCAGCTATAAGTTCCTTTGTGAAGAAAAGGTGAAATTAGAAAGGTTTTTAGATGTGTGATGTGATGAGTGTGTTTGAGATTAAGGTAGAACTTCAGTGATTTATCTTGCCGCTTTCTTAATTCTCCCCTGATCTTTCTGCTTATATTAGGACAATACTTGATTGCCCCCTTGACTTTTTAGGCGTAATTTTGTCAAATATAATAGGTTTTATCGAACGCGACAGAGTGTTTGATGGGGCAACGCTGAGCATACTTGGCCGGCGGACAGACGACGGACCTGTAAAGGTTTTGGACTTCAGGAAACGATAGTTTAGGACAGACGATTGGTTTAGAGCCGGAGAGGGTGAAAAATTGAAAAAAAATGGCCTGACAGAATCGTTTTTGAACAAGCTGCTGTGCTATTCGCTGGAGGAAATCGGCGATTGCGTCTGCTGGATAGATGACAAGGCCGAATTTGTTTATGCCAACGCAACGGCCTGCCGGAAAATGGGTTACAGCGCTGATGAACTCAGCGGCAGGAAAATCAGCGATATCCTGCAATCTTTTGGCGGCGCTCAGTTAAAGAAGGTGTTCAGTAATCCGCGCAAGACGCGGCACAGGCTTGAATCCGGCTGTGTGCTCAAGAGCGGGAACCTCGTCGCCACCGAGATCACGGCTATCCCGTACAAGATAGAAAATCGTCAAATGGCCTGTCTGCTCATACGCGATATAAGTGACGCGGCCCGTGCGAAAGCCGTGCTGGAACGGCGGATAAAACTTGAAGACATAGTTGCCGGAATGTCTTCAAAATTTATCAAATGCTCTCCGGATGAGATAGATGATGAGATTAACCGCTCGCTGGAACAGCTCGGCCAGGGCGAGGAAGTGGACAGGGCTTATGTTTTTTTGATCCGGCCCGAAGGCCTGTTCATGGACAACACCCACGAATGGTGCGCCAAAGGCATAGAGCCGCAGAAAAAAAATCTGCAGAACTGCTGGCTTGATGATTTCCCGTGGTGGATGAAAAAATTAAAGCGTCTTGAAACAATAAGAATCCCCAATATCGAAGAACTGGCGGAGGCAGCTTCGGCGGAAAAGAGGATTTTGAAAGCCCGGAATATTAAATCCCTTCTTGCCGTGCCCCTCGTTTCCGGAGCGTATCTGCATGGTTTTATGGGTTTTGACACGGTGCGGGAAAAAAGAGATTGGCACGACGACCTGGTGAAACTGCTCAAAATATCGGGAGAGATAATCATCAACGCGCTTGAGAGAAAACGCACGGGAGTAGTGATACAGAACAAAATAGACGATCTTCAGAAAGTGGCGGACATGGCCGTTCAAATGGAGCTCGAGATCTTTTCACTCAAATCAAAACTGGAAAAACTGGAAAAGAAATAATTTGACATTATCCGTTAAAAAAAATAAGCTTAGAGCGTGAAATCTGCTAAACAACTTCTAATGACGCTGCTGTTTATAGGCATCATAGGTTTTTTAACCCTCGTTTTTGACAGGGGTTACACCAGAGAGGCCAACCTGATGAGCAACGCGAACTGGTACAAAAACACAAAGAGTGACTACTAATAAAATAATCGCTTTCTGCTATTCGTTTATAATAGGGACGGCCCTCGCCATCATATATTTTTCCGGTTTTGATGTTTT
>VMTH01000066.1 GCA_013791745.1 Candidatus Omnitrophota bacterium | reverse complement strand
TCGCTTCCGGCAGCGCCGAACTCCTGTCAGGTATCTTTTATGATATAGATCTCCATCGCGCGGGCGACGATATTATCCACAGTCAGATCAAAAGATTCAAACTGCTTGCCGAGAGTGTTTCAGCCTCAGCCGTTGACGGTTTTTATCCGCGGGACCTGAAACTCACCTCCCGCACTCTGGCCTCGCTTAAAAACATGGGTTTTAAATACGCGTTTTCGGAGGAGAGCGCTATAGGAGAAGCCATAGATGCCCAGCGCCTGCAGGCCTTTCTTATGCCTGACAGCCTGCTTTTGTATTCGGTCAGCGGCAGGGTCTCAAAAGCTGCCTCTCTTCCCCCCGCCAGCGGTTGGCTGGAGGATTTTGTGAAGACGTCCGGCGCCGTGTTCGGCGACGTCGCCGGTTCAATTCCCGGCGGTTCGGTGGTGTTCAATGTGAAAATAGCGGGCTACACATCCGAAGACATAGAGGCTTTATTTTCGTCGCTGCGCAAGATGAATATCAGAGTTTCGAGCGCGCGGAAGCTTTCGCTCAAAGAACCCGCATATTTTAAGGAACTTCCCTCTATACTTGAGCCGGTTCCGGGCAAACTCGGTAAATTCCAGGAATTGTTCCTGGCGGAGTGGCGAAAATTCCAGTCTATGGCTTCGGAGTTTCCGGCCTCACTTTCTGAAAATATCTATAAGATGGGCCAGAGCAAATATTTTGCCTCGCCCGACGCGGCTCTCTTTATCCCGGAGATGCTGGCTCTGACACAGGCTTTTTACGATTTCTCGGAGAGTTTTGATCTCGCGTTGGACGGGGAAAGTATTTTAGCCGTGAGTAACGGTTATTTCAGGATATATTTCGCGGCGGAAAACCTGAATCCTGTTCTGATAACGGTGCCGTCGGAAGGCATCATCGCCGCCGGCAATCCTTCGGGCGGAAAAACCGATTATGCCTTGAAAACTTATTTTAATTTCCGCTCCTACGACAAGGGATGGGAAATTAAAAAGGACGCGAAAGAGGATTATTGGCGTCTTTCCGCTTTTTTAAAAGATTATCCGCTGGAAATAAAGAAAACATTTGTCATGGCAAAAGGCAAAAATGTGGTCAAATACTACTGTTCCCTTCAAAATTCCGGACAAAGCTCTATTTCATGCGATGTGGCGTTGAATGTTCTGCCTGCGGGAAATCCCGGGATACATATGAGAACATCGCTCGGGGATTATTCCGGTTCTTTCAGGAGCTCCTCAAAAGAGTTCGGTGAAATAAAAGAACTGGCTTTTCCTTTGAACGGCCGTGCGCCTGCCTTAAAGTTCGCCGCGAATTATCCGTATTTCCTCACGCTCAGAGAGACATCCGCCGAAGTGGCGTACAGAAAAAAAGATCTGTCTCCGTCCGACCGGCTGCTGACAGAGGTGCATTTTTCCTACGGAGATTTCAGCCCTTCGCAGGTCCTCAAGCCGCTCTTTGAATATGCCGATATTTTTCTTGACGGGGCGCCGAATGAAAAGTTCTGGAGCGGTGCCGACAGGTTCATAGACCCCCGCCGCGACGGCCCGGAGGGTGTGGACATCAGCGCGCTTTATTACGCCCGCGGCTCAAATTGCGGCTACATTTTCGCGGAGGGCGATTTTGAGAAAACCGCTAATCTTTATATAGCGCGGAAAGGCAGGGGGTCTGATGTCCTGTATTCAAAGCTTAAGGCGCCGGATGATCTGCTGTATTATGTGAAAATACCGCTGGCTCAGGGTTCGCCTGCGGCGTACAAATGGGAAAGCGTGTGGCTGAACACTTTTGAAAAAGGTTTTTCCATGTACGCGGGTAAAGCCGTTGAGATAAGGCTGCCGATGATTTTGCCGGCGGGCGAATGGGCCGTTTATCTTGAGAGCGGCGGAAAAATAGGCGACAGCGTTTATTTTGAGGTGAAATAGTTTGAGAGTAGGCATAGGTTTTGATGTGCATCCTCTGAAAAAGGGGCTAACCCTTTATCTGGGCGGTGTCAAAATCCCCTCGGACAGGGGCCTTCATGGCCATTCCGACGGGGACGCGCTGATACACGCTGTCATTGACGCTCTTCTGGGCGCCGCAGGCAAAGGAGACAAGGGTAAATATTTTCCCGACACCGACCCTAAGCTCAAGGGAATATCGTCACTTAAACTCCTTGCCGAAACAATGAAGATCACAAAGGCTAAGGTCGTCAACATAGACTGTATAGTGTTCGCGGAAAAACCCCATCTTTCAAAGCATTACGGAAAGATACAGGTGAAGCTCGCGTCGCTTCTAAAAATTCCCAGATCCGCCGTGAGCGTCAAGGCGACAAGGCCGGAGGGGCTCGGTATCGCCGGTGCGGGCATAGGCTGTTTCTGCGCCTGCCTGATAGAAGGTTAATATGAGGAAAATATTTTTTTATAACACGCTGACGAAGAAAAAGGAAGATTTTGCCCCGCTGAAAGAAGGCGAGGCCGGCATGTATGTCTGCGGTATCACGCCCTACGATTACACGCATCTGGGTCACGGCAGATGCTATGTCGTTTTTGACGCAATAAGGAAATTTCTCAAAAGCGCGGGGTATAACGTGAAGTATGTGCAGAATTTTACGGACATAGACGATAAGATAATAGCGCGCGCCGCTGAAAAAAACACGGACTGCCTGACGCTTTCGAGCAGGTTTATAGACGAGTATTACACCGATATCAGGCGGCTCGGTGTTGATGACGCCGATGTTTCGCCTAAGGTGTCGGAACACATAGGCGACATAATAGAGGCGGTGTCAAAACTTATGGAAAAGGGTTTTGCTTATGAGATCGCCGGCAGCGTGTATTACAGAATAGGAAAGTTTCAGGATTACGGCAAACTGTCGGGCAGAAACACCGCTGATCTTAAGCCGGGAGCGCGGGTGGAAGTGGACAAGGAAAAAGAAAGCCCTCTGGATTTTGCCGTGTGGAGAAAGTCCGCCGAAGGCGAGCCCGGTTGGGATTCGCCCTGGGGAAAGGGCAGGCCTGGCTGGCACATAGAATGTTCCGTGATGAGCGCCAAGTATCTGGGGCAGACGCTGGACATTCACGCAGGTGGCCAGGATCTTGTTTTTCCTCATCACGAAAACGAGATAGCGCAGAGTGAGGCGATAACAGGTAAACCTTTCAGCCGCTTCTGGCTGCACAACGGTTTTGTGACCATAAATAAGGAAAAGATGAGCAAATCGCTCAGCAATTTTTTCACGCTCCGGGATATATATAAAAAATTCTCGCCTCAGGCGGTGCGTTTCTTTCTTCTCAGCCAGCATTACCGTTCCCCCATAGATTTTTCTGAAGACGCCCTCTCCGACGCCGAAAGGACGCTTGAAAGGGTGAACAGGGCCTTTGAGGAAAAACCGAAACAGGATGAGACCGGCGAAGCACGATTAGAGGCGGAAAAAATATATGAGGATTTCATGTCCGCTCTCGCGGATGATTTCAACACATCCGCCGCCTTTGCCTCTTTTTTCGCCCTTGTCAAACTGTTTAATCAGACAAAATCCTCGGCTGTTTTAAAGAAGGCAGAGGATATGGACGCCATCCTCGGCTTTCTCAAGCTCGAAAAAAAAGAAAAGAAACTTCTTATATCCGAAGACGAAATTCAGGGAATGATTGAAAAGCGTATCGCTGCGAAAAAATCCCGGGACTACGCTTCAGCCGACAGTATAAGGCAGGAACTTCTTGAAAAGGGCGTTGTTATAGAAGACACGCCTTCCGGCGTCAAATGGCGCCTCAAATAAAGAAAGATTGCTTGCTCCGGCAGAACACAGATGTTACAGTAGATTTTTTTCCTTAAAGCTGAAGAAACTTTTTTTGGTAACGATGATGTGGTCTACTACTTCTATTCCCAGTATTTTTCCGGCAGCCACCAGCTTTTTCGTAATTTTCAGATCATCCTCCGAAGGGTCAGGGTTTCCTGAAGGGTGATTATGGGCTACGATAATCTGCGCCGCAAGATTTTTTACCGCCGGCTCAAAAACTTCGCGGGGGTGAACCAGAGTAGCGTTCAGAGTTCCCACGGTTATCACTTTTCCTTTTAATTCCTGATTTTGCGTATCAAAGTAAAAAATTATAAAGTATTCCTTTTTGCGCGCCCGTAAATCAATCAAACTGTTCCATATATCCGCCGGCCCCATACAGATTTGAGTTTTTTTGTCCTTGAGTAATCTTTTGCCCAATTCAAAGCAGGCAACAATTTCACAGGCTTTTACTTTTCCTATGCCGGAAGTTTTTCTCATTTCGCCGAAAGCGGTATAAGGCAGTTCATCCCTGAAATTTTTTAAGATTTTTTTTGCCAGTTCAACGGCATTCAGCCCCACTTTACCGGTTCTTAATAATATGGCGAGAAGTTCCGCGTCGGAAAGTTTTCCGGGGCCGTATTTAATGAGTTTTTCCTGCGGTCTGTCTATTTCCGCCAAATCTTTAATTTTTTTCTTTTTCAAGATTTACTTTTTTTTCGTTTTTTTATCAGCGTTTCAGCTACGGCAAAAAGCATTTCCTTGTCGGACTTATTTCCTTTTTCGAGTATATCCCGCAGATGTTCGTTTTGGAATTGATAAACCGCTGCTTGTTTTTTGTCAATCTGCCCGAGTAGCGCATGCGGGGATACACTTAAGGCGTCTGCGAGCCGCGAAAGCGTTTTCAAACTGCAGACCTGTCTGCCGCTTTCAATTTTCGCGATATATGTCGGGTGAAGTCCGCATTTTTCTGCGAGTTCCTCCTGTGTCATTTCTCTTTTTTTACGGTATTTGCGGACAAAAACCGCCACCGTTTCAGCTATGTTGTTCATGAGTTCCTCCAGAGTATTGTAATAATATAGGTTTTCTTGCTCCATAGAAAATATGTCTGTATAAAACTTGACATATATGGTTAAATTGATTTACAATTGAATTGAAAGGGAGTATAAGGCAATGAAGAAAATTTTGGTTGTGGATGATGATTGCTGGATACTGGATGCCTGTGCGCAGATGCTGCAATTTAAAAATTATGATGTGAATACAGCGGCTGATGTCAAAGAGGCAAAAAGGAAACTTGAGCAGAAAAAATTTCATATGGTAATAAGTGATATAAATCTCCCGGGAGAGACAGGGATGGAGCTTCTTATACATATCAAACAAAAGTTCCCGGGCACAGGGGTAATAATGATGTCCGGAAATCCTAAAATAAGCGAAGACGAATGCAAAAGGGGAGGAGCATTCAGTTATTTGCGTAAGCCATTTGACGGTAATCAATTTTTAAGTAAAGTGGACGCCTTTTTTAGCAAGAGCACTATTAAAAAGTAAGTTTGCTTTTATAAAATTTCAGGAATCGCTAAATTTTCCTGAAAGGATAGGCTGCTGAATATATAATTATATAAGTCACTGCCTCAATGCTCCGTCAAATAAAGTTTATTTGACGGCTTCTACTTTTTTCACTCCGGGGATTTCCTCTTTCAGGGTTTTTTCTATTCCCATGGAAAGCGTCATCTGGCTCATGGGGCAGCCGCCGCAGGCTCCGGTGAGTCTGACTTTGACGATTCCGTCGTCGGTGACATCCACAAGTTCAACATCGCCGCCGTGGCTCCGAAGAGACGGTTTTATTTTCTCAAGCACTTCTTTCACTTTTTCTTTCATTTTTTCTCCTTTTCAAAAGCGGTTTGATAACATGGGCGCTATGCCCGTTGGAATATTATAGCAAAACTGACTGTTTTGAAAAATATACAGGGGTCAAAGTTGCGCGACACTACCCACATGTCATCCATTATGAAAAGAACGGGGCAGAGTAATCTAACTGCGCCGAGACAGGGTTCTGTCCCCGCAATTTATTTACAAATAACTTCTTTGACATAGACTCTGTTGCCCGAATTTATACCAATGTCTATGTTTCCGCAATCGGGGCAGGCGAATTGAGTCGCTTCCTCCAGTATTTTTCCACATTTCAGGCATATCAGGGTAGGGGCTTCCTTTTCAAATACCAGCGACGCACTCTGCCATTTTTTTTCAGGGAAAATGTGGTCTTCAAAGGAATGACGGAGAAAAGCGCTATCAATGCCGGACGCCTCGCCGACCGCAATTATGATTTTTGAGGGTGTTCTGCCGCCGCATTTTTCTTCTATTTCCTGCGCCAGAGGCCTTGCTAGACTTAATTCGTGCATTTTAATCCGCCTTCGCGGGAGATGGTTCGCTAAACTCCCGCAGTTTGTTTATAAAGAATTCTATAAGAATATCAGCGCTTTCCCTAACTTCACCGCACATCACGGAGCCGATTGACGAGTCCGATACCTGTATTCCAACGAGGTAAACTTTTTGTCCCGCTTCTTTGAAAAACAGGTCAATCATCTTCAAACTTAGGGAATGAGTAGAAATCCCCTGTGAGTTGAGTTTGTCCAGTTCTATAATTTTTATTTGTCCCGCCTCACCATCTCCGCCCATTGCGTCAACAATAAAAACAAGTTTTTCATTTATGGCTGTTATTTTAAAAATGTGATTTTCAATTGCCATACCGGCGTCTATGAATTTACCGGCGCATTCTTTCATGCCTTCTGCCGCTATATAGATACCGGCACCGTCATCACCTCTTAACTCATTGCCGATCCCTACGACAATAAAATCCGTATCTATGATATTACCGAGTTCTTTTAGTACGGGAGGGGGA
>VMTH01000065.1 GCA_013791745.1 Candidatus Omnitrophota bacterium | reverse complement strand
GGCTACAAAGCAGTGATCAACAGCTCTCACATGGGGATAATATATAAAAACGAGGTTTTCCGACCACTGCACATAGGAGACAGGACAGGGGGCTTCATCAAAAAAATAAGGGAAGACGGAAAAATAGACCTCAGCCTGCAGGAAGCCGGCCACGAAAGAATAGGCTCTGCGGCGGAAATTATCATATCCAAAATAAAAGAAGCCGGCGGGTTCCTGCCGGTAACGGACAAGAGCGAGCCCGAGATTATCTACACGATCTTCGGCATGAGTAAAAAAGTTTACAAAAAGGCCTGCGGCACGCTATACAAAAAGCGGCTGATCATAATTGACAAAAAAGGCCTGAAATTGAACTCGGCTTAAAGTTCTTTCAGAAGTTTTTTAACCTCTTTTATTTTTTTGCTGTCCGGATATTTTTTAATAAAACCCTGCGCTGTTTTTTTCGCGCTTTCCTTGTCTTTGTTCAGGACGTACGCTATACACAGACTGTAATCCGCTTTTTCTTTAAGAGAACTCTCCGGATATTTCCCTGAGAAATCATTTAAAAGCTCTATCGCTGAAGCGTTTCTTCCTGATTTCATTTCAATGCCCGCGAGCCTGACATACGAAAGCTCCGCCCACCATGTGAGGGAATAATTCTTGATGATGGCTTTGAATTCATCTTCGGCTTTTTGGGTGATTTCGTTTTCAAGCAAACTCTGCGCTTTCAAATACAATATCGCGGCGTCTTCATCCGCATCGTCATCATCGTCGGCCTCATCTTCCTCTTCTTTCAAGCCAGCTTTCTCCGCGATGTTTCCCGTTTCTTTCTCATCTTCTTTCACCTCGGATTTTTCCGCGGTTTTCTCCGGAGATTTAATCACCGATTCCGGCTCTTCGGCTTTAACAGCCGCGGCGCTGAAAAACAGGCACACGGCAAAAACGACCGACAAAACAAAAACGATTTTTTTCATACCTTCCCCCCGTTTCTTCTTACTTGATAACACTTGCTTTTGCGCCTGTCAGGATTCTATTTTCCAGCAGTCTTCGCCAAATTTATCCTCAAGCCCGTTGAGGAATTTTGAATCTATTGTAACACCTATTTCCGTGGCCCAGCGCCATTTCCCGCGTTTTTTTGTGTGCAGAACGAATGACACCTGAGTGTTGCCGGGATATTTTTTGAGTTCTTTGACGACCCCGTTGATGTATTTTTCATCAAGGCCGGCGGTGCTCATATATATCTTGAGCTTTTTCGGTATTTTCCTGAAGGCCTCTTTCGCCGAATAGAACTTCTCGCCGAAAAATCTTTTCCCCGAGGCCGCTTCGGTGATGGAGCCCTTAACGGCTATTATACTGTCTTCCTTTATCTCGGGCATGTCCGGCGGCAGCTTATCCTTATATCCCACCAGCTCAAGGACGCCCGTGAGGTCTTCCAGCTTGATGACGAACATATCCTTCCCTTTTTTCGTTTTCAGGTTTTTCACTTCTTTGACGATGCCCGTCAACGTGTGGTCGGCCACACCGCTATTCTCGAGCCCGGCCAGCGTAGATGTCCTGAAATAACGGAAATATTTCTCGTATCGCGTGAGCGGATGGCCCGTAAAATAAAAACCCAGCGCCTCTTTCTCGTATTTGAGTTTCTGCGTCTCCGTCACCTCGCCTTTCAGTTCAACAGCCGCCGGCTGCTGGGCGAAAAGGCTCTCCTGTCCCGACAATTTGTCCCTGTTGGCGCTCTCGGCCGAGGCCATCATCATATCCAGTGATTCTATAATGCCCCCGCTGTCGCGCGAAAGGCCCCAGCAGGCGCCGGCTTTAACGAGGAATTCCGCCATCCTCTTGTTGAAAGAAGTGAGAGCCACCGCCCGGGCGATAAAATCGTTGAAATCTTTGAATTTGCCGTTCTTATTCCTGTCAGCGACGAGATCCCCGCAGGCCTTTTCGCCCGTGTTCTTCACTGCGAGCAGGCCGAATATGATCGTCTTATCGCCGTGAGAACTGAAATACACATCGCTGGCGTTTATGTCCGCCGGCTTTACCCCGATACCCAGCCGCTCGCACTCGGCAAGATAGGGAGAAAGTTTTTTTTCATCGCCTATCACGGAATTGAGCAGAGCCGTCATGAACTCAAGAGGGAAATTCGTTTTCAGATAAGCGGTCTGGTAGGAGATCAGCGCGTAAGCTGTGGAGTGGCTCTTGTTAAAACCGTATTCGGCGAAATGAACCAGCGTGTCAAATATCTCGCCCGCAAGCTTCTCGGGGATCTTGTTAGCGGCACAGCCTTTCATAAAATCTTCTTTCTGTGCCTCGAGCACGGCCATTATCTTCTTGCCCATGGCCTTTCTCAGCACATCCGCCTTGGCGAGCGAGAATCCGGCCAGGGCCCTGGCTATGAGCATGACCTGCTCCTGATATAGGATGACGCCGTATGTCTCCTCAAGGATATCCTTGAGGAGCGGGTGCGGATACTCATAAGCGCGCATACCGTTTTTCCTTTCAATAAATTCATCGACCATTCCCGACTTCATGGGGCCGGGGCGGTAGAGCGCCAGCACCGCGCTCAGGTCGGTGAAGAGTGTCGGCTTCATCTTCCTCAGCACATCCCTCATGCCCTCGCTCTCCACCTGGAATATCCCCACCGTCCGGGCCCGGGAGAGCATCTGAAACGTTTTCTTATCGTCGCGTGGAAGATTATTGAGATCTATTTTTATCTTCTTGTTCCTGTAAACATCCGAGACCGCGTCCTGTATGACCGTGAGAGTTTTAAGGCCGAGAAAATCAACCTTGAGCAGGCCCATTTTCGTCAGATAATCCCCGTCATACTGCGTTATGAGGCCGTTTTTCGAACGGGCAAGCGGCACAAAATCGCTGATCTCTCCCGGCGTTATCACGACCCCCGCGGCGTGCACTCCGAAATGCCGCTTCCTCCCCTCTATGCGGCTGGCGTTCAGAAGCAGCTCTTTCAGCTTAGGCTTGGCCGCTGTGATCTTTTTAATATCGCCGCTGCTGTCCATCGCCGTCTTTATGTCATCGCCCGGAGGAATGAGTTTTGTCAGGATGTCGCATTCTTTTAAATCTATGCCCATGACACGGCCCACGTCGCGTATCGCGCCCTTGGCCAGCATCTTGTTGTATGTGATGATCTGTCCGACGGAATCCTCGCCGTATTTTCCTTTTACGTAATCCACGACCTCAAGCCGGCGCGCCTCCTCAAAATCAATATCCAGATCGGGCATGCTTATCCTTCCGGGATTGAGAAACCTCTCAAAAAGAAGATCGTATTTCAGAGGGTCTATGTCGGTTATGTTGAGAAGATACGCCACGATGCTCCCCGCGCCGGAACCTCTGCCCGGCCCGACGGCGATGCCCTGCTTGCGGGCGTAATTTATGAAATCCCAGACGATGAGAAAATAGGACGAGAAACCCATATTCTTTATGACATCCAGCTCCATCCCCATCCTCTCCGTGACGGCTGTTGTCTTTTTTCCGTAGCGGGCCTTGATTCCTTTTTCACAAAGGCTGGACAGATAGGTGAAGGAATCAAAACCCTTCGGGGGCTCGTAAGCGGGGAGCCTCAACTGCTCAAAATCTATCACGACATTGCACTTCTCCGCGATAGCCAGCGTCGTGTTCAGCGCCTCCGGCACTTCCCTGAAAATCTCAAACATCTCGTCGCCGCTCTTGAGATAGAATTCCTGCGTCGGGAGCTTGAGCCTTTTGGGGTCATCAAGGGTGCTGCGGGTACCGATAGCCAGAGCTATGTCCTGCACCGCCGCGTCATTCTTAAGAGAGTAATGCACATCGTTTGTGGCCACGGTTTTGATATCCAGCCGCCGGGCCAGCTCGATGAGGTCTTTCATCACGGCCTTCTGCTCGGCCATGCCGTTGTCCATGAGCTCTATGTAAAAATTGTCGCCGAAGATCTCCTTCATTTTTTTTGCCGACGCGAGAGCGTCTTCAAACCTGTCGTTCCTGAGAGAATTTGCCACCTCTCCCTGCAGACAGCCGCTCAACACGACAAGTCCCTCGCTGTGCTGTTCAAGGATGGCCTTGTCTATGCGCGGACGGTAATAAAAACCTTTGCTGTATGAATAGGAGCTGAGCTTGGTGAGGTTCCTGAAACCCGTGTCATTTCTGGAGAGAATCGTGAGATGATAATTTTTCCTCGCGTAAGTGGCCTTCGTGTCCGTGGCGTCGGCGCCGGTGGCAAGATAGAATTCGCTGCCGAGAATAGGCTTGAGCTTTGCTTTGTGGCAGGTCTGGTAGAACTCCGGCACGCCGAACATATTCCCGTGATCCGTTATGGCCAGCGCCTTCATGGAGTTGACCTGCGCCGCCAGAAGGAGGTCACCGGGATTGCCCTTGTTATCGACTATCTGCGCAACGCCGTCAAGCAGGCTGTACTCCGTGTGCACATGTAAATGAACAAAATCTCTCATAATATCCCTTATATATACGAAAATATTTTCAAATTTACCACATTTATCATTTTCACAGTAGTCAATATGATATAATATGAACTATGGGCAGAAATATATTTCAGACAAAACTCAGCTTGTTTATTACGGGGTTCTTTGCCGCAGGACTGCTTGTTGTGTTCGGCATTAATATGCTGGTTGAAAAATCTCTTATAAACCGCTATACATCCAACATCACTGATGTCGGACGATTTTTCAGTACCAATGTGGCGAATTCAATAACTGTACAAGACGAATATTCGCTCAGGATGTTTGCCCGCGATATGAGCTCCGGCGACGGCGTGCTCTACTGTATAATTTATGACGACAAAGATAAGATACTGGCTCAATCAGCTTCATCTTTAAAAAAGAAATCGGTCGTTCCGGGCGATGAAGAGTTAAAAATACCGATAGTGATCATGGGCGAGAAATTTGGAAAGATAGTTATAGGCTATTCCCTCAAGAAGGAAAAGAAAAGAATCGCTGAAATAAAAAAATATATAATTTCAGGTTATCTGATCTCCGCTTCAATATTATGGGCATATCTGATTTTTTTTCCGAACACACTGACTCTATTTATGTCAAAATTAAGCGGCTCGCAGGACGCGGGTCTGGAAAAACGGAATTATTTCAGAGTGGCAGTTGAACTGTCCGCTGAAATATCGACTTCAGATAAGGAATGTATTTCGGGGCAGATCAAGGACATATCACTCGGCGGAATTTCATTAAACTGCGCGAAAGAACTGCCATCCAGTGCAGTGTATGACATATCGTTTGATTGGAAAGGCGAAAAATTTAATTTAAAGAGTGAAGTCGTGAGGCGTACCCCGCCCGATAAACCCTCTAACTACGGTATAATATTCACGGAGATGAATATCTGGGACAGGAACAAACTGTCAGCGCTCCTGAACAAAAAGAGCAAATAGCG
>VMTH01000064.1 GCA_013791745.1 Candidatus Omnitrophota bacterium | reverse complement strand
ATCAAATAATAGCCATTTTTTCGGGAAATATTTCAAACCTACCCCCATCATTTTCAAAGAACTTTTCCCACCGTAGCCGTTAGTATTAAAACCAGTATCTATCCAGTCCTCTTTATTGGGATTTTGCTGAATATTATAGAGAGCGTATATACCTATTTTCTCTTTAAAATTGGATCTGTTTAAAATTTCTGCATTACTATTCTCTGCCCTAAAAAACAGTAACAATCCCAATAACAAAAATTTAATCATTTTACGGGTATAGTACATAAATCCTCTTTTCATAATTGCACCTCCATTCTGTCCCTCATTTGGCAAAAAATATTTATTAACTTATGTGCTTAGTAATACTATGCCGCAGCTATGGTTGTTAAGGTGTTCCCAGAACCCCTATATTTCAATGCACCATTCTCCACGAAAAGAACGCACCCCCCAGTGGGGGCACTGGGGGGTGCAGTAGTACGATTACCTATTCCAACAACACCCAATCCGCCACCAAAGCTCGTTGTATTAATACCTACGTTTCTATTCGTATCTATTCTTACAACTTCCGCATTATTTGCTCCCAGGGATAAATCATAATTCAAATAAGCAAAAACCTGTAATCTTCTTGCATCACTTAATTTATCTCCAATATATCCCGTAAGGCTAAAACTATCAGCCGATGTTTGCCCTATATCCAAATAAGACATCGCTGCATTGTCAGTGCCTGTGGACTGAATTCTGATATAAGCAGGAGTGGCTGCTTTCACTATCATATCTACATTAGATTCCAAAGTAGATGTATTAAGAATTATCAAATCGTTCGTCCCAAGAGCCGCACCACTACTAATTTTAAAATCATTACTTGCGCTATAATCAGTTCCCATTGTAAATTGAGATGTTGCACTCTCTTGAAAGGTTATGGCTGTATCTGCCGTTGCCTTATTTAGAGTTAATAAACTTACTGGACTCGTTGTGCCGATGCCGATGTTGCCGTCTTCTTCCAAAATCATTATGTCACGATAAGTTGCGCCATTGTAACTTTTCATATAGAATTTATCATCAGAATTGCCACGAAACATATAAAAGACTTTTGTTGCACTCTCTTGGAAGTAGATTCGCTCACCACCGCTTGCGTTCGTATTCTCAATTATTAATGCTGTCACACCGGCATGGTCTTTTCTTAAATGCAATAATTCGCTCGGATTTGTCGTCCCAACGCCGACGTCACCGCCATCTTCAACTATAACTGTAGCCACCCCGCCTGAGTTTTGAATTTCAAAAGGATTGCCATCATTATAACCACCATCTTGAATGATTAAACCTTTAACTGTTGAATGTACCTCGGCTGTGCCCGAAGGTTGCAAAATATGCAATTTAGCTCCCGGGCTTGTCGTGCCGATGCCGACTTTGCCGTCTTCCTGTATGCGCATCAGTTCTGTGCCATTATCGTGTGTGAATTTTATGACATTTGTCGTGCTGTCATTGTTATTGTCGCAATCTATCAGAACATCGCCGTCTGCTGTTATAGGAACATTTGAATCAGCCATTTTGCCCCTCCCTCTCTCTTACCGAACAGTGTAGTTTTAGAAAAGAGACTCTATCAGCTTCTTCTGTATTATACCCCCCCCCTAAAATATTGTCAATGGGGGCTTTTAAGATTTGAATTCGGCGGAAAAAATATCACGGTAAACTGCGCCGGAAAGATGAAGTTCGCTCCTTATAAGAAAGAGTTTCGCCGCACTGAAAGAGGAGATAAATCTCAGCGAGTAAAAGTCCTTATGCACGCTCTTGCCGCTGAGGCGGCAGAGAGTTATGTGCGGTATGAATTCCTTGCTGTCTTTCGGTATGCCGAGAGACTCCTTCGCGCGCTCTGATACAAACTTGCTGATGGCGGCGAGATCGTCCCTGCCTTTTCTCACGCCCGACCACAACACTTTAGGTTTTTGCGCCGGGAAAGAACCCGTTTTCCCAAGCGAGACCTGAAAGGGAGAGAATTCCGAGCAGGCTTCGCTGATTATCTTCTTTGCGGTTTCTATCTTTTCTTCGCTCAGTTCGCCGAGAAATTTCAATGTGAGATGCAAACCATCATCCTTCACGATCCTTCCGTCGATATTTGCCGACACCGGACCGAAAACATTTCTGATCTCTTTCTTCGCCTCATCGCTCAGTTTCACAGCGATAAAGTATCTGACCGGCGTTTTATTTAGCTCTTGGGTGGGTTCTGTCATATACGTCCTTTAGCCTTTTGGCTGAGATGTGCGTGTATATCTGCGTCGTTGAAATATCCTTGTGTCCGAGAAATTCCTGTATTGAGCGCAGATCGCAGCCCCGCGAGAGCATTATCGTGGCGAAGCTGTGCCTGATGCTGTGAGGGCTGACATGCTTTGAGATCGCGGCCTTGTTCATGTGCTTGTTGAGTATGCTGCGGATAGACACCGCCGACAGGCCCGTGCCGTTTTTGTTGAGAAAAAGCGCTTCCGGTTTAGGCGGCCTTCTTTCAAGGTAGCGTTCCACGGCCTCAACAGCGCTGTCGTTTATGTAGCAGAATCTCTGGCGGCTGCCCTTGCCCGTCACCTTCACGGTGGAACTCCACACATCAATATCTGAGATCTTGAGAGCCGTCAGCTCACCCACGCGCATTCCCGTCGAGTAGAGCAGTTCAAGTATCGCCCTGTCCCTGATGCCCCTCGGTGAATTCACATCCGGCGCATCCAGCAGCGCGTTCATTTCATTCTCTTCCAGCACCGTCGGTATCTTTTTGATCCTTCCCGGCACAGACACGCCGAAAAAGGGATTCTCCTCCATAACGCTCTCGGTGATGAGAAACCGGAAAAAAGACCTGATGGACGATAGCATCCTGCCGATGGACACTGCCGAAAGGCCTTCTCTCGCGCGGGTTATAAAAGCCCTTATCTGCCTTCTTTCAAGGGATGCTATATCAAGCTTCTTCTCGCGCGCGTAATCAAGGAAACCGCCGATGTCTTTTCTGTAAGCCCTGATGGTGTTGGGCGAATAATTTCTTTCCGCCTCAAGATATGTCTCGAATTCCTTTAAAAAGATTAAGCTTTCAGTCGCTTTCATTCGGTTCGCTTTCCGCGGGTTTTTTCTCTTCCCCGTAAGGTATTATGCTCTTACAGGAAGGAAAACCGCTGCATGCGTAAAAAGGGCCGCGGCGGGCGACGCGCAAAACCATGGACTTGGCGCATTTGGGACAGAATTTCTTCTCGGGCAGGAGCTCCCCCCCGTCTTCGGTAAAATAAACCCTGTAAACGCAGGCCTTGTAACCCGCCCCGCAATAAAGGAATTTGCCGTTCGCCGAATATTTTTCCACAAGGTTTGTGCCGCACCACGGGCATTTTCTGTCCGTCACCTTTTTCAGCGTTTCCATATCCGTCTTGGCTTTTTCAAGCAGCACCTCAAATTCCTTGTAGAAATTCTCCAGCACCTCTTTCTCGCCGATCTTCGCGTCCGCCACATCATCCAGCATGGATTCAAGTTTGGAAGTGAATTCGTAATCCGTTATAAGAGGAAAATGTTTTTCCAGCACATCCGACACCACTTCCCCTATATCCTGTAAAAGCAGCTGCCTCTTGTTGCGCACGACATACTTTCTCCTGAGGAGCGTTTCAATTATGGAAACATAGGTCGAGGGGCGTCCTATTCCCTTGGCCTCGAGCGTCTTCACAAGTGAAGCCTCGTTATAATGCGGCGGGGGTAAGGTCTGATGCTCGCTCGTTTCTATTTCTTGCAGGAGCGCGGAACTGGCGACGGCGAGTTTTTCCATAAATTCAAAAAGGCCACGGGCTTCCCTGTCCGCGGTTATCCTTTCGCTGTAAAGGGTGAGAAAACCGGCGTCTTTCAAAACGCTCGTCACTGCTTTGAAGGCGTAAGAATCCTTTTCCAGACGGACGCTGCGCGTGACAGAGAGCGCCTGATTCATCTGGGACGCCATAAAACGCTGCCATATGAGATGATAGAGCTTGAACTGCTCGGGGCTGAGGTTATCCTCTATATTTTCCGGGATTATATCCACTTTAACCGGCCTTATCGCTTCGTGAGCTTCCTGGGAATGGGCAGATTTTGTTTTGTAAACCGGACTTTTCGCGGGAAGAAAAGATTTTCCGTAACGGCTCTCTATCAGTTTTCTCGCCTCTGCCTGGGCCTGCTTGGCGACCGCTACCGAATCCGTCCTCATATAAGTGATGAGGCCCGTGCGGCCTTCGGGAAGGTCTATTCCCTCATAAAGCTGCTGGGCGACGATCATGGTCCGGCGTGAAGAAAATCCCAGAACGGTGTTCGCCTGCTGCTGCAGTGTTGAGGTCGTAAAAGGGCGCGGCGGCGATATCTTCTTTTCAGTGATATCATTTTTTTTCACGCTGAAATCCGCGCCTTTCAGTTTTTCTATGTCTTTGAGTATGCTCTCATCGCTCACGCGCTCGTCTTTGATCGCCTCGCCTTTGGCTTTGACAAGATCCGCCCTGAGCATCCCGCCGGAGGTCTTAAAATCCCCGGCGACTTTCCAGTAAGTGACGGGCTCAAAAGCCCTTATCTCTTTTTCCCTCTCAACGATGAGCTTGAGGGCAGGCGACTGCACACGGCCGGCGGAAAGGCCGGACGCTATTTTTTTCCACAGTATGGGGCTTATCTTGTAACCCACTATCCTGTCCAGTGCCCGGCGCACGCGGTATGCTTTAACGAGATCCATGTTCAGCTTGACGGGTTTTTTGAAAGCATGTTTTATCGCCTCCGAGGTTATCTCATGGAACACCGTCCGGCGGGTTTTATCGTCGGGGATCTTGAGGAGCTCCTTCACATGCCAGGCTATGCCCTCGCCCTCCCTGTCACCGTCGGTCGCCAGATAAACAAGGTCGCAGTCCTTATAGGCTTCCTTGAGCTTCGCGACCAGTTTCTTCTTTGCCGGTATCACGCCGTAAGAACTCTTGAAACCGTTTTTTATATCCACTCCCAGCACTTTCTTCGGAAGGTCCCTGATGTGCCCCATGGATGACATTATCGTGTATTCCGCGCTAAGGAAATTCTTTATTGTCTTCGCTTTCGTCGGTGACTCCACTATTACCAGATGTTTTTTCATGCGCTCCTCACTGTTTTTTTATTTTTTTCTGACGAATTTTCCGCCAGCAGAATTATCAATAAATCCATTTATCTGAAGATTTGTCAAGGCTCTGAATATTTTTGAAATGTCCAGCGACGCTTCCCTCTTTATCGTATCGAGGCTCACGGGATGCCATCCTATGACGGCGTAGATCTTTTTCTCCTCGTCGGAAAAAGGCTTTTCGGGCTCCCTGGCCTGCGATATTTTTTCCGTCTGCTCAAATCCTTCAAAAGAAAGCTCACCCGCAATGTCTTCTTTGCTCTCCACAAGTTTGGCGCCGTCTTTGATGAGCGCGTGGCAGCCTTTGTAATTATTTTCAAAGATACAGCCCGGCGCCGCCCAAACATCCCTGCCCTGCTCCGCGGCGTAAGAGGCCGTGATGAGGGTGCCCGATCTCTGCGGAGCCTCAGCCACGAACACCGCGCAGGACATCCCGCTTATGATCCTGTTGCGCCAGGGGAAATTCATCTTCGCCGGAGGCGTGCCCATGGGATATTCGCTGACAACAGCGCCGTGTTCGGCTATATCCCGGGCAAGGCGCTCGTTTTCCGGCGGGTAAATGACATCCGGCCCGGAGCCTATCACGGCGACAGTTTTCCCGCCGTTTTTTATAGCCGTCTCATGAGCCTTCGTGTCTATGCCCCTGGCAAGGCCGCTGACGACGGCAAAACCCATTTCGCAGAAGGCGGCGCTGAAATATTCGCAGACCCTTTTCCCGTAAGCGGAAGCGCGCCTTGTGCCCACGACCGCTATCATCCGCTCGGACGGGCGCGGTATCTCGCCCACCACCCTCAAAAATAAAGGGGGATCGTTTAT
Source organism: Candidatus Omnitrophota bacterium (assembly GCA_013791745.1). Classification (NCBI taxonomy): domain Bacteria; kingdom Pseudomonadati; phylum Candidatus Omnitrophota; species Candidatus Omnitrophota bacterium. Next base: position 261 of record VMTH01000064.1, on the reverse strand, counting down.
TTCTTTTAAGAGCGCGGGGTATTCCTCATCTTCAAGAAAAACAAGGCGCGTGGCTGTTTTTTCCATGATCTTCACCTCTTGACCGTAATCAAAGGCCGCCTTACCAAGCAAAAAAGCTTTTTTGCCTATTATGTTCGCCAGCTCATCTCTGTCTATACCCATGAGCTCGAAAGGATCGGATTTGTACCTGTAAAGCGCTGTCAGATCCGACTGGGTGAGCGATTCTGAAAGCGACAGCTCCAGCCATTTATTTCTGTCTTT
>VMTH01000063.1 GCA_013791745.1 Candidatus Omnitrophota bacterium | reverse complement strand
TTTGTAAACTCCGGCACGGAAGCGGCAATGAGCGCTATACGTTTGGCCCGAGCTTTTACTAAAAGAGATATTATTGTTAAATTTGACGGCTGTTATCATGGCCACGCCGACCATCTGCTGGTCGCGGCCGGTTCAGGTGTTAGCTGTCTTCATAAAAGTTCTTCAAAAGGAGTGCCTGAGAGTTTTTTGCAAAACACTATTAGTCTGCCGTTCAATGATTTTACAGCAGTTAAAGATATATTTCAGAATCATCGTGATAAGATTGCCGCTGTGATAGTTGAGCCTGTGCCGGCCAACATGGGCGTGATAATTCCCAAAAACGGATATCTGCAATTTTTGAGTGATATCACTAAAAAAAGCGGAACACTTTTAATTTTTGATGAAGTAATAACCGGCTTTCGCTGGCACAAAAGCGGAGCCCAGGGTTATTTCGGTATTAATCCGGATCTTACGGTACTGGGCAAAATAATAGGCGGGGGATTCCCGATCGGCGCCTTTGGTGGGAGAAAAGAAATAATGAAACTGCTTGCGCCGGCGGGCCCGGTGTATCAGGCGGGAACGCTTTCGGGGAATCCCGTAGCTATGGCCGCCGGCATCGCGGTTATGGACGAGATATCCAAAAAAGGTTTTTACGATAAAATAAACAAGACTTCCGAGTGTTTCTTTGTTGAAATCACGGGTAGATTGAGAGGGCGAAAAATTTCCGTTAATTCCATAGGTACTATGTTCTCAATATTTTTCGCAGGGGCACCGGTCGAGGATCATACCGGCCTTAAGAAATGCGATATAAAGAAGTTCGCCCGTTTTTACCGCGGAATGCTATACAGCGGCGTATATTTTTCACCGGCCCAGGGGGAAACGAACTTTATTTCATCCCAGCACACATCCTCAATACTGGCAAGAGCAGCTGCGGCAGTTGAAAGGACAGCGGGAGAGATAAGAGGATGAGGCGCTGGCCGCGCTGTGCGAGGACCGCCAATGGCAGAGCACTTATGAGGGCAAAACAATGTATATGAATTTTTTAGCGGCGGCAGTATTGGTTTTATCTCCTGTTTTTGTTTGCGCCGGGAACAGTTTACTGCCGGAAACAATTGTTGTAACCGGCACGAGAATTCCGGCGAGTTTTTCCGGCGCAACAAGAAATGTAACCGTAATTGAAAGGGAAGATATTGAAAATGCTCCCGTCCGTTCAGTTCCCGAGCTTCTCAGTTATATGCTTGGCGTAGATATTCAGGAGCGGGGGACTTACGGAATTCAGGCGGATGTTTCAATAAGGGGTTCAACATTTCAGCAGACCCTTATCCTCGTTGACGGAATCAGAATAAACGATTCCCAGACCGCGCACCACAATATGGATCTTCCGGTATCTATAGCAGATATAGAACGGATTGAGATTCTGCGTGGCCCCGGCTCGTCGGTCTACGGGACGGACGCTTTCGGAGGGGTAATAAACATCATTACCAGAACGCCGTCAGAGGCCAGGTTTGACGCTGAAGTTTCCGGGGGCGGAGATAATACACGGGCGGGCCTGATAAGCGGCAGCCGGAAATGGGGAAACTTCGGACAATCTTTTTCAGCGGAAAAGAAAACTTCGGATGGGTTCCAGTATAATAACGATTTTGAAATTTCTAATTTCACAGGCAAATCATCTTTCAGGCTGCCGGGGGCTGATTTTAACTTGCTGCTTGGAGTTACCGATAAAGACTTCGGCCCGCATAATTTCTACTTTACTGGAGGAGATGAGGAAAGGGAAAGAACCGTAGCAAAATTTGTCGCTCTGAATGCGCGGATTGCTCTCACGGAGCGCATATCTCTTGAGCCGAAGCTGTATTCCCGCAGGCATGACGATAGGTTCGGATATAAGTATGGGAGTAATTTTTACCAGAATGAGCATACCACCCAACAAAACGGAATTGATGTACATATCCTGGTTAAACTGACGCCGCAAACCAGTCTTGTTTCAGGAGGGGAATTCAGCGCTGACAAAATTGAATCCAGCAATATGGGAAACCGCAACCAGAGAATAATAGCTCCTTATTTCGAATTCAATACGACTGTTTTTAATAAATTATCGCTTGATTTTGGCATGCGTGCGGACTATCATTCCGAATGGGGCAGGCAGTTGTCCCCGACGGCGGGTCTGGGCTGGCAAATAGATAAAAACTGGAAACTTCGTTCGGCTGCAGGCCGAGCCTTCCGCTCCCCTTCTTTTACGGAACTTTACTATCTAACTCTCACAAACAAAGGGGATTCTTCGCTTAGGCCTGAAAAAAACATATCTTATGAGATAGGCGCGGATTATTCTATTGACAGGATTTCCGCAGGGATAACTGTTTTCAGAAGACGGGAGAGCGATGTCATTGACTGGATAAAAAATACACTAAGTGACCAGCAATGGCTGGCAAAAAATATAGGCAGAGTAGCGGTTAACGGCGCCGAAATTACCACCGGAATAAAAATGGCTCCCGCGACACTGTCTATAGGATATGTTTTTGTTGACATGGATTCCCAAGCTGATTACATATCAAAATACGCCCTCAGGGCACCGGAACACCAGTTTTCATCCGTGATCAGCTTTCCGGTTGCGGGGATTTCCGCCGACGCGCGGACGGTGTATAAGAAAAGGCCAGGCGAGAAAGGATATTTTCTGCTGGCATCGGGCATTTCAAAAAAGTACGGGAAAGTGGAACTTTTTCTCAGGGGGACAAATCTATTAAACGTGTCCTATGAGGAAATTACGGACGCGCCTTCTCCCCCGAGGTGGCTCGGGGCCGGGGTGAAAATTAAGATATAAAAGAGGTGTAAAAATGAAACCGGATATCGATAAATACGGGTTTATGTTTTAAAAAGAATGAACAATATAAAAGCGGTAGCAATGTTGTCGGGAGGGTTGGATAGTACTTTAGCTGTGAAACTTATGCAGGATCAGGGCATTGAAGTTGTTTGCCTTAATTTTTTCACAGCTTTCTGCATGTGCGACGGGAGCAAGGGCTGCCGAAAAACGGCAGCTGTTGTTTCAGAACAATTTGGAACACAGCTCAAGGTTATTAATGTTTCTGAAGAATATATGGATATAGTTAAGTCGCCTGCTCATGGATATGGAAAGAATTTAAACCCCTGTATTGACTGCCGGATTTTTATGCTGAAGAAAGCCGGAGAATTTATGAGGCAGATAGGCGCAAAATTTATAATAACAGGCGAGGTGCTGGGCCAGAGACCTATGAGCCAGAATCGCCGCGCAATGGAAATTATTGAAAAAGAAAGCGGCCTTGAAGATCTTATAGTGCGCCCTCTTTCGGCACAATATTTTTCACCCAGTTTGCCAGAGAGAGAGGGGTGGATCAATAGAGAGAACCTTCTGAGCATCAAAGGGCGTTCACGAAAGAAGCAGTATGATCTGACAGAGAAACTCAGGGTTTCCGGATTCGCCTGCCCTGCAGGCGGATGTTTGTTAACGGATCGCAAATTCAGTTCCGTGGTTCAGGATCTTGTGGTTTCGGATATGCTTACTCCGGCGAATGTCAATATGGCTAAACACGGGAGGTATTTTAAAATGGATAGATTTTTTAAGCTATTTGTGGGGAGAAATGAGGCGGAAAATATATGGCTGAAAAAAGGAGCCCGTGAGGGGGATCTATATTTGGAAACGGTTGACAAAGGGCCGGCTGCTGTAGGCAGAGGGGAAGCGAGTGAGGCAATTATTAGGGAATCGCTGGATATTGTAGCGTATTACTGTAAATCCGACGAAGCAAAGATTAATTTTTCTGTTCTGCCGGGTGATACAAGTTGTAGGATTATCCGCGACAAACTAACTGAACAAAATCTGGCGGATTACAGAGTGTCGGAGACGGTTCGTAAAAAAAAAAATATTTAGGAATAAAACCTTATGGAATTAAACCAAAGCGATAAATGCGTTCTCATGTTTTCAGGAGGACGTGATTCTACAATAGCCGCTATGCGGCTTTCAAAAATGTTTAAACATTTGATTCTGGTTACGGTCATATCGGAGCATTTAGTTGGAATTAGGCGGGTGCATCAAAGAATTATGCAGCTTAAAAAATATTTGCCAAAAGAAACGGAATGGGTTCAGGTAATTCTTCCAAAATTTACGATTAAAGAACAGCTGCTTAATGTGACCTGCCTTCCGTGTCAGAGGGCGTATATTGTCACGGGAACCATAATTGCGCGGAGGAACAATATATCAAATTTGGCCATGGGTTATTCCGGGTATCAGAATTCCTGGCCGGAGCAAACGCCGTATGCGACCGGCGGGCTGCGGAAATTACTGAAAATTAAAGGCATTCAGCTCCATTTGCCGGTTTACAGAATTAAAGAAAAAGACTATGCGCTTGACGAGCTTACGCGGCTGGGCTTGAAAAAGGAATCTTACGAGCAAAAATGTCTCAAGCAGAAGTATAACGTTGACTTAGATGAAGAGATATTAAAAACAGAAATTGACAAGTGGATAGACGGCATTTCAGAAATTATTCAATCAAAAAATAAAGTTACATTAGATATTCGTTTTCACGGAAGAATATCAGATATCGTCGACTTGCCTTCAAAGACTCAGAAATTATAGGCAATTTATATCAGTTTAAAGATTGACAGAAATAAAGGGATTTATTAACATCACGAAGACGATGATAATTGTGATAAAAGAGGGAGGGCTATGAAATTATCGACAAAATTGAGATACGGCGTCAGGGGGATGCTCGACCTTGCCAAGCAGGACGGCAAGGGCACTGTGCTTTTAAAGGATATTGCCGCAAGGCAATCCATATCGGAGAGCTATCTGGCAAATATTTTCGGCCCGCTTGTCGGCGCAAAACTTGTTGTCAGCAAAAGAGGATGCCGCGGCGGATTTAATCTCGGCCGCAAGGCTTCAAAAATCAAATTGAGTGAAATAGCCGCAGTTATAGACGGCCCCATTTCACTGGTGGACTGCATATCCAAAGCTGAATCCTGCAAGAAAATTTCAAGTTGCGCGGTGAGAGTTGTTTGGGCCCGTATGGAAAAAGCATTGAATGAAGTGCTTGAATCAATTACATTGCAGGAACTTGTGAGAATTGATGCGGATAAAACGGGCAAATTGGCAAAAATGTATCACATATAAACGGGAATGATATTTACGAAAATTAAATTTATGGGTTGTAGCACGCCCGCTAAACAGCGGGCCGGCGGACAATCGCTTGATGGGAGCGCAGCTCAAGGAAATATTTAGGGGAGAAATAAAATGACTCAGCAAAAAAAGGAATTTGGTTTTAACACGCAGGCCCTGCACGCGGGTCAGACACCGGATCCAGCGACTCTATCGCGGGGAGTTCCGGTTTACCGCACCAGTTCGTATGTGTTTAAAAGTACCGAGCACGCGGCGAATTTATTCGCCTTAAAAGAGCTGGGGAATATCTATACACGGCTCATGAATCCGACTCACGATATTCTTGAGAAAAGGATCTCGGCGCTTGAAGGCGGCGCGGCGTCGGTGGCGGTGGCGTCGGGAACAAACGCTATTTTTTACACCGTGATAAATATCGCCAAAAGCGGAGATGAGATCGTCTCGGCCAATAATCTTTACGGCGGGACATACACGATGTTTGATGCTATACTGCCGAATTTCGGTATAACCACGAAATTCGTTAAGCCTTCCGATCCGGAGAATTTTGAGAAAGCGATCACCGACAAAACAAAGCTGCTCTATCTTGAAACTATAGGTAACCCCGTTCTTGATGTGACGGACATAGAGGAGGTCTCAAAGATCGCGCGCAGACATAATCTGCCTCTGGTGGTAGACGCCACTTTCACCACTCCTTATCTGCTCAGGGCCATTGAGCACGGCGCGGATATTGTTGTCAATTCTCTGACGAAATGGATAGGCGGTCACGGTTCGGCGATAGGCGGCATAGTCACCGATTCAGGTAAGTTTAACTGGCAGGACAAGAAATTCCCGCTCTTTACAGAACCGGATCCGAATTATCACGGCTTGAAATGGGCATATGATTTGCCGGAGGCCCTGGCTCCAATCGCCTTTGCCCTGCGCTTGAGGACGGTGCCGCTGCGAAATCTCGGCGGCAGCATATCGCCGGATAACGCCTGGATCTTCATACAGGGCACAGAGACGCTTCCCCTGAGAATGGCGAGGCATTCAGAAAACGCTCTGCTGGCCGCGCAGTATCTGAAGAATCATCCCGGCGTTGAATGGGTGAGGTATCCGGGGCTGAAAGATGACCCGTCTCATCAGGTGGCGGCGAAATATCTGAAAAAGGGTTTCGGCGGAATGGTCGTTTTCGGTATCAAGGGGGGCCTTGAAGCGGGAAAGAAATTTATTGAAGCGCTTCAGTTGTTTTCACATCTGGCCAATGTCGGAGACGCGAAGTCTCTTGCTCTGCATCCGGCCAGCACCTCCCATTCCCAGATCCCCGCGGATAAGCAGCTTGAGGCGGGCCTGACGCCCGACCTCATCAGGCTGTCTATCGGTCTTGAGGATATAGATGATATAATATGGGATATTGAACAGGCGCTGAAAAAAGCCATAGCGTAGAAAAGGAGAATACGATGAAAAAAATTTATGAGGATATCACAAAAACGATAGGGCACACGCCGCTTGTTAAATTAAACAGGATGGCGGGGGCTGAGAAGGCCGTGGTGCTCGCGAAGCTGGAATCGTTTAATCCGCTTTCAAGCGTCAAGGACAGGATCGGCGTGGCGATGATAGAGGCGGCAGAAAAACAGGGGCTGCTGAAAAAGGGTTCGGTTATAATCGAGCCCACGAGCGGCAACACCGGAATAGCTCTTGCTTTTGTCGCGGCCACAAAGGGTTACCGGCTCATTCTCACAATGCCCGACACTATGAGCGCAGAAAGGCAGCAGCTCCTGAAGGTATTCGGCGCCGAGCTTGTTTTAACGCCCGGAGCCAAGGGTATGCAGGGCGCCATAGACAAGGCGGTGGAGATACAGAAAAAAATAAGCTGCAGTTATATACCGCAGCAGTTCAATAATCCCGCCAATCCCGAAATCCACAGAAAGACCACGGCGGAAGAGATATGGAACGATACGGAAGGTTCCGTTGATATTTTCGTTGCGGGTATCGGCACGGGCGGGACTATTACGGGTGTCGCCGAAGTTTTGAAGAAAAGAAAAAAAACAATTAAGATCATCGGCGTTGAGCCTAAAGATTCGCCTGTCTTGAGCGGAGGCGCCGTGGGGCCTCACAAGATACAGGGGATAGGAGCCGGCTTTGTGCCGGATGTCCTGAACCGGGATCTTATAGACGAGATAGTCACGGTTACTAATGACGACGCGGGTGAGACGGCGCGAAAGCTCGCGAGCGAAGAAGGGATACTCGCAGGCATTTCCAGCGGAGCCGCCGTATGGGCCGCGCTTGAAGCCGCAAAAAAATACGAGGGCCGGAACATTGTGGTCATTCTGCCGGATACGGGCGAGAGGTATCTTTCAACATGGCTTTTTGATTTCGCGAAAACGGGGTAGATGAAGAAACAAGATAAAATACCTGAAAGCGGCGTCGGCCAGCCCGACGGCCTGGGTTTCGTTGAGACGAAGTCTTTTACTTTCAATGAAATGCTTTTTGATTCGGGGGAACTTTTCGGACCAGTTACGGTTGCTTATGAAACTTACGGCAGGTTGAACGCGGATAAGAGCAATGCGGTCCTTATTTGCCACGCTTTGACAGGTGACGCTCACGCTGCCGGTTTTCACGCCGGCGACGATAAGCCGGGCTGGTGGGATGAGATGATAGGCCCGGGCAAAGCATTTGATACAAACAAATATTTTGTGATATGCTCAAATGTCATAGGCGGCTGTAAGGGCTCGACGGGACCTGCCTCAATAAACATAGATACCGGCAAACCCTACGGGCTGAGTTTCCCGGCCCTGACAATAAAGGATATGGTCACATCGCAAAAAAAACTCATTGAGCATCTGGGGATAGAAAAACTTCTCGCAGTGTCAGGCGGCTCAATGGGAGGAATGCAGGCCCTTCAGTGGGTGGAGTCGTATCCCGAAAACCTGTGTTCCGTTATACCCATAGCCACGACTATGAGGCACTCGCCGCAGCAGATAGCTTTCAGCGAAGTCGGCCGCCAGGCCGTTATGGCCGATCCGGACTGGAACGGCGGTGATTATTACGGCGGCTCTCTTCCCGTAAAAGGTTTGTCGGTGGCGAGGATGGTAGGCCACATCACCTATATGAGCGATGAATCCATGATAGAGAAGTTCGGCCGCAGAAAAAAACAGGTGAGGCCGGATTTTAAGTTCGACCCGGATTTTGAGGTGGAGGGCTATCTTAAATACAGGGGAGATAACTTTGTGAAGAGGTTTGACGCCAATTCATATCTTTACTGCACAAAGGCCCTTGACTGTTTTGATTTTAGCGGCGACAAACACCCCGCAGATGTTTTTAAGGAGCTACGAGCGCAATTTCTGGTTATCGCCTTCAAATCCGACTGGCTGTATCCGGCCTATCAGTCGCTTGAAATTGTAAAACTCTGTAAACTTTCCGGAATTGACGTGACATATTGTGAGATCAAATCCACCTACGGCCATGACGCTTTTCTTCTGGAAATAAAAGAAGAGACGCATCTGATAAAGCATTTTTTGAAAAAAGTCGAGGGAAAATGAAAAATTCAAGAATCGAACACAGGGTGATCAGCGATCTTATCCCGTCCGGCTCAAAGGTTTTAGAGCTGGGCTGCGGCGAAGGCGCTCTGCTGGAGCTTCTGGTGAGGGAAAAGGAAGTGCGCGCGCAGGGCCTTGAGATCAACGAGCAGTCAATATACAAGTGCGTTGAAAAGGGACTGAGTGTTCTGCACGGCGATATAGAGGGGGGGCTTTCCGAATACAAAGACAAGGCCTTTGATTTTGTCATAATGGACAGGACATTTCAGGAGCTGAAGAAACCGGCGGTAGCGCTGGATGAAGCCCTGAGGGTGGGGCAGAAAGTCATAGCGGCTTTTCCGAATTTTGTGCATTATAAAGCCAGGCTCCAGTTTTTCTTCAAGGGGAAGGTGCCTGTCACCGAGGCCCTGCCCTATGAATGGTACAACACGCCGAATCTTCATTTTTTAAGTGTCATTGATTTTTTTGAATACTGCGCCAGGGAGAAGATACGGATTGAGAAAGAGATATTCATCGGGAATAACAGAAGGATAAGGCGATTGCCGAATTTGTTCGCGGAAATAGCCGTGTTTCTTCTTTCAAGAGGGGGTTGATCATGAGAACTATAGCTTTGTTATTTTCCGGCGGAGCCGACAGCATGTCTGCGGCGGTTTACTATTTGAAAGCGGGAGACAGGGTTAAAATGGTGACTTTCGATAACGGCGCGGAGCGGAAATTTGAAAATTCAAAAAAAACAGCTGAGCTTATACGGAAAAAATTCCCGGGCCAGGTTTCATGGCAGCTTCAGGATTCCAGTGCCCTTTTCAAAAAGATGGGCATTGTAAATATAGATAAAGACATCCAAAAATACGGCGACAGCCTCGTCTGCTGCAGCTGTAAGCTCGCGATGCTCGCTGAGATGATAGTCTATTGCAGGAAGAATAACATAAAAGTCATTGCAGATGGGTTTAATAAGAATCAGCTATATTATCCTGAACAGCTTCCAGAATATATGGAGCCTGCCGGAGAGCTCACCCGGAAATACGGTATAACTTACGAGCATCCTATCTACGGCCTTTCAAGGGCGAAGCGAGATGCTTTGATCCTCTCGGCAGGAATCAATGCCAAGCCTTCGCAGGCATCATGTCTTTTCGCCTTTAACCGCGTCCGGAACAAAAGAGTGGGGGAGTACACAAAATCAAAAATTTCACTTGTGGCAAAATATATTAACAGGGAAATCGGATAGATGGAGATTTTTGCCGCAATCATAGATAGCCAAATGCGTGGCAACAAAGGCGCTCTGGCTACAGTAGTTGAGACCAGGGGCTCTACTCCGAGGAAGGCCGGAGCGAAGATGTTTGTTTCAGAGGACGGTTCTTTTGAAGGGACGATCTGCGGCGGCTGCGTTGAAGCCGAAGTTTATCAGGAAGCGCGCGGTGTTATAAAAAGCGGCGAATCAAAAATAATGGAATTCCGCCTTACGGCAAAAGAGATGCCGGAAGACAGCGGCCTTATTTGCGGGGGTGTTATGAGAATATTTATCGAGCCGATACAGTGAGGATGAGGGCATTGAAGTTGTTTGCCTTAATTTTTTCACACCTGTCTTCTGTGCCAGCGGGACTATGTCGTGAGAGGGACTGTCATTGCGCAAAGGCGGGGAATATCAAATTTAGCTATGGGATATTCTGGGTATCAGAATACCTGGCCGGAGCAAACGCCGTATGCCACTGAAGGGCTTCGGAAAGTGCTGAAAACGAACGGAATTCAGTTGCAGTTACCTGTCTATGACATCAATGAAAAAGATTATGTGCTGAACGAGCTTACAAAGATGGGTTTAAAAAAAGAATCTTATGAACAAAAATGCACCAAGCAAAAATATAATATTGACTTGGATGGAGATATATTAAAGGCAGAAATTGACAAATGGATAGCTAGCCCTGAGGGAATTATCAAATCAAAAACCGCGATTGAATTAGATATTTGGTATCGCGGAAATATGGAGGATGCTGCATGGCCGGCTTTGTCAGGGCGGTAATTGGCTTCGCGT
>VMTH01000062.1 GCA_013791745.1 Candidatus Omnitrophota bacterium | reverse complement strand
TTCCCTCGGAAGCTTGTCCGCTTCAACTTTTGTTCTCACTTTTGATCAGGGAGATAAAGAGTCATATTATGACGCGGGCTGTTCATCTTTGACATGGAATCATGATGAGGGCTATTTGTGCCTTAGCGGCGGCGTTGAGCAAACAATACTTATGAGCTCTTATCCGACCATGCCTGTGGTTAGTCCCCCGCAACCTACGGCGCAGTTGGGTTATGAATTTACAGTTCTTGAAAACTGTTATATCAGCGGATTTGCGCGTTTTGCCGGGGCTGAAGGCGGAAATCCGATTGTAAGGTTATGGACGGATGACACCGGAGAATTTTTGGGCGGCATACAATACCCCTGGATTGATATTGCCGTAGGCAATAACGCCGGCTGGTCTGAGAGGTCTATAGATTTCTATTCCCTCCTTTACCCTTTGACCAAGGGCAACATCTATTGGATCGCCAATGTCGCCGATGGTCAGGTTGGTCATCTTGTCGGAAATCTGGGCGCGTCCGCCGTTTCAGGCAGCGATTATTTGAATATAACAACGCCGTGGGGGTTCTGGTATCTTGACAACGACGAGCGCTCGCCGGGTAATGTCACCGATCCCACTGCCAACCTCATGTATATACCTTTCCTAGAGGGAGTGGCCGATTTGAAATTGAACCGGTTTAACGCCGCGGGCTCAATTGTTACAAAAGCCATAGACCTTGGCGCAACAAAAATTGATATAAGCGCCTTTCAGGTAATATTTCAAACAGCAAATGCAGGAACCGGTTTTGATGAAATCCAGCAGACAGGTTTTCTCTCCTACGACATAATTTACGACGCTATCGCTTCCGTGGGATTAACGCCCCAATGTTCGTCGGCTTTCGGTTTAGCGGAATCTGATGATAATATCGCTTATAGCGAATATTCGACATCAACGTTTTCTAATATCAGCAAGCGGTATATAAAATTGTCTTGCGAAATGAATACTCAGCACAGGGGAATAACGCCCATCTTAGATCAGGTCGTTATTGATTATAACGCTTATCCGGAAGCAATCGATTCATCAAGCGTATTACCATCCGATGGCAGTAGTATCAGCGCAGAAAATCCATGCTTCAGTTGGAATCCGGCCTTTGATTATGACGGAGATGCTGTCACATATACATTGTCGTTATCTGCCTCTCAGGAATTCGGGGATTTAGTCTTTTCAACCACAGTTGTCTCTATACCGTCATCAGCCGAGGTGGTAGTAAACTATATAGACCGCCTGAACCCCGTTACAAGTTATTACTTTAAGATAGACATGCAGGATGCTAATTCCGCAGTTGTGGCTGCTGATAGGGTTTATTCTTTCAGGACGCCGGATGTGACTCCTAATTCTCCGGCGACTCCTGTTATTTTCTCGCCAAAGGATGAATTTGTCGCTGATCCCAATCCGCTGTTTTCATGGTCTGATTTTTATGACGCGGATGGCGATTTCCAGTCATCCTTCTGGCTGCGAGTAAGATCCGCGACAGGGACATATTCTTCAGGGAATTCCATGGATAGCGGAGAGGTTTTGAGTTCGGAGAATGAATGGACGCCGACGGGCTGGGATCTGCCTTTCGGGAATACGTATTACTGGAGAGTCAGAGTGAGGGACGACACCGGATTTGATGATTCATGGTCTGAATGGAGCGCGGAACAATTGTTTATACGGATACCGCAAGCTCCGTCGGGAGTGAGTATTAATTTACCGCAGGGTGAAACCCAGATAAAAAATAACGATACAATCAGCATTACGGGCACGGCCGAAGAGGGAACATTTTGTGTAATCCTCATACGGGATCAAAACGGCAGGGCGCTGTATGACGGTATTACTTTTTCAGGCCTCAGCGTCGGGGCGGACGGCCTGATCGATGCGCAGGTTTCGTTAGGAAATATCGCGGTGAATTACCGCCTGGCGAGTCAAATTCGGGTTGAGGTTGTTCTAATCGATCCCGCCGGACACAGATCAGCCGCCGCAAGTTCAGCCTTTGTTGTTTTTAAAGCCGGGAAGGAACAGGCGACGATCTACGATAATTTAATGACTCCTCCCGGAGTAAAACCGGTGACGATACGATACGAATTGCCCGCCGCGTCTAATGTGACGATAACGGTTTATGCCGGGAACGGGACATTGGTTAAAAAAATAACAGATAATCAATTCATGCCGTCGGGAGTTCATACAGCGGAGTGGTTTGGTAAAAATGCTTCAGGAAATCCTGTGGCAAGCGGTGTATATAGCATCCATATCAAAACGGATTCTTATAGCAAGCTGTTAAAGGCTATTGTGGTGAAATGAACAGGGTTTTATGTACAGTAATCGCGGCGACAGTATTAACCGTTGATCTTGCGCTGGCCGGTACAGGGGAATGCGCGGCTAACGAAATTTTAAACTCGAATTTAGGAGCTGGCGCGATGGGCAGCGGCGGTGCCGCCTCATGCCGCGTTGATCCATTGGGAGCGATACAGACAAATCCCGCGGGGCTTTCTTTTTTAACGAATTCTGAGTTTTTTACCTCATATAACAGAAACCTTTTTGAAACCCGGCACACATTTTTAGGTTTCGCTAAATCTTTTGCCCCGCGTTCCTCTGTCTGGGCGGTGAGCGCCGCGACATTATCTGATGAAACTATTTTGCTGAATTTAACAAATCCGGACGGTTCTTTAAAGGAAACACGCTCGGTGAGATCGAGGGATGATTATTTGCTGATTTTAAGTTATTCCCAAATGTGGGGAAAAAATGTTTCCGCGGGCTTGAACGCAAAATTGCTTCAGAGCACTTTAGCCTCGCAATACAAAGCGACGGCTTACGCCGTTGATACGGGCTTCTTGTTCCGGCCAGCCGGCAAGCGTATCAGTTACGGGCTGTCCGCCCGGAATTTAGGAACAGGGCTGAAATATATTGAGGAAGAAGATGATCTCCAGAGAGAATTCACCGCAGGGCTCGCGCTTCGTCTTTTGGAATCGAAGGCGCAGACACTCGCTCTCATGGGGGATCGTGTTATAAACGAAAAGAACAGGACTCATCTGGGTGCGGAATACACTTTCCATGAAAGACTGATTTTAAGGGCCGGATATAAATTCGGTTACGACCTTGATACTTTCACGGCAGGTTTCGGTATCAATTCCCGGAACATGGGCTTTGATTACGCCGTTGTTAATAACAGGATTTTTGATAATTCGCAAGTTGTTTCTGTGAGAATGAAATTCGGAGATGTGTCTCATTATGATGCGGGCAGGAATTATTTTAACAGGGGAATGTTTGAAAATGCTATAAGCGAATGGCTGAAAGTGCAGAACGGTCATCCCGATTTTAAAAAAGCGGCCGAGAGCGTCGATGAGGCTAAGAAATATATGCAGGCGGATGAACTCTACAAACAGGGTGAAAACTTTTTTCAAATAGAGAAATATGAGGAAGCTCTTGTGGAATTTGAAAAACTTGAGAAGATCCTTGAGGGATATAAAGATATACGGGAGAAAATCCAATTTATCAAAAACCTGCAGCCGGCGAATTTAAAAAACGCGATATTGGAAATGGAAAAAGAACTGATAGAAGCGAGAAACATAGGATTTGACGTCGAGGAAGAAAGAGGCATAAGCTCGCGGGCTTTTGGAGCCTTTATGTGGAATAATTATAAATTAGCGAGAGAAAAAGTGGATCTATTCTGGGAAACTCTCAACGCGGGTTATAGAAGCGGCGCTGAAAAAGCCATCGCGGATGTTAATGCGGAGCAGCACAGGGCTGATGAACAGGATATTGAGGTTCCTGACGCTTACAGAAGGTTTGGGGAAATAAAGAAAATATTCGCTGATGGTGAGTATAAATCAGCAAAGATAAAAACTAATCAGTTAGGGATGCTCATCGCTGAGAGGCTGCGGCTGAACCAGGAGATGGAAAGCATCGTCGGGGCGGCTGTGAAGAGGGGAATTGAAGTAGAAAAGGTGGTAATTCTCGCGAAATCCCGCCCGATGGAGGACAAAATCGCCGCCGAGAAATTTTATGAGTGGCGATCCCGTGACTATCAGCCGGTGAAATATCAACAGGACACGAAAGCCGCCACCGCCGGCGTCGGCTCAGTAAAGGAACACAAGGATCCCCCGTGGAAAATTCTCGCGGATAAGCGAAAGGCGCCGATCCCGCAGATGCCGACAACGGAAGGCAAGACCCTGGCTGAAATAGAAAAAGAACTGGAAACAGCGGATGGTATAAGGCAAAAGCTGGAAAACTTGGGCGGTATATTCGGCGCTACTGTGAAGAGGGGGATAGAAATAGAGAGGGTCTCGATTCTCGCTCAGGCCCGTTCTTTGGGGTTTAAGGGAAAGAGCGTGACTGTCAGCGGCGAAGGACGGGAAATACTGCATAATATAGGAAAGCTCCTGACGGAGAGCCGGCCGGAACGAATCAGAGTGATAGGGCATAGATATGATATGGGTGACGCGGAATCAAACAAAAAAATCTCATTGGAACAGGCGGAAGCCGTAAGGGAACATTACATTGAAAAAGAAAATATAAGCGGTGAGATTATAGAGGCGACGGGCATGGGTGACACGCAAATGTTGGATGATTCGGCCGGCGGCCGTTTGGATCGTGTGGATACGGTGTTTTTAGCGGCAAGTGATGATTTACAGGTTTCAAAGCAGCTCAAAAAAATAACCCGTCGTGAGGATGTGTCGGTACAAAGGGTTGTGGAATCCGTTGAAACTATAATTTTCGCTTCTGAAAAAGCCGTATATTTTGAGCCGGAGAGCCTTGAGATAAAACAAAGCAGTCTGCTTTTACTGGACAGGATATGTGATGTTCTGGAAATATTGCCCGAGTGCGAGGTGAATATAATCACCGCCGGAAGCGATACAGCTGAGGATAATGTCCATTTGTTTTTTCAAAGAGCCGAAGAAGTGGTACAATATTTTGTGGATCACCGGAAACTTTCCGCTGAAAAGATCAGGGTGCGGCCGGCGGATTTTTGGGATCAGCCCGAGCTGAAGGGCAGGTTTAAGAACGATGAGCTTATCATCACTTTAAGATGGGAGTACCAATGAAAAATAAATTGATATTTTTTTTATTTTTTCTGTTTTCATGCGCAACTTTGCGGGGCCTTCGCGCGCCGGAGGCAAAACCTGACTGGTTTGTTAAAACACCGTCTGAAAACGGTTATTTGTTCTTTACCGGCGTGAAAACAGGAGCGCTTAGCCCGGAGGCGGGGAAGAGGGAGGCTGTCAATGATGCGTTCCGGCACATAGCCGAGTATTTCAGCGTGTCTATAAAATCGGAATATACGGAGCGGAAATCAACAGCTTCCTGCGATTTTATGAGTTTGCTCAGCGCCAAATCCCGCGCTCAAATTGATAAGGCGTACGTGGACAAAACTCATATTACGGAACGCTGTGACCCGAATCTTAAGAAAAACATCTATGATACATTCGTGCTGATTAAATACCCTCTCGATGAAATTGAGAAAGAGAGAAAGAGGATAAAGCTGGAAAATGAGGAAAACGTTAAAAGGGCAAAGTATTATTTTGAGAGGGGCAGATATCATTCCGATAGCGTGGCGCTTGTAGAGGGTTTTCAGAATTTCGCCATAGCGCTGAAAATCCTTGAGGGCACCATCGGGGAAGATGTTTTAACGAATGAGATCGCGGGTTATGCCGTCAAATGTCTTAAAAGAATAAAGCTGAACGGCTATCCCTGCGATCCGACGGGAAGTGCCGGCACGGGTTTGCTGAATCCGCTGAAGATCAAAGTCGTATATAAGGTCGGCGATAAAGAAATTGCCATAGCGGGAATGCCTCTTAATTTCGCTTTTCTGGAAGGTGGCGGTATTCTGGAACGGCAAGGCCTCACGAATGATTCGGGTCTTGCGGAGTGCGCTGTCGCAGGAATAAGCAACACCGGACAGGAAAATCTTGTCATCGCGGTTCTTGCGTTAAACAGGGTGTTGAATACCGCTAATGAGCTTGTGCAAACCGAAGCTCAGAAAATGCAGGGGCTCCGCCACATTTTTGCTTTTCATTCCACCGGTGAGCCGGGTGATATCAAGAAACAGCCTATGATGGTAAAGATCTCCGATTTTGCTAACCTTACGGGAGATGTTGATCTGGCCTGGCTGGAACAGGCTTTAACGGATGGGATCGTGAACAAACTCACTCGCATATCGAACTTGCATGTTGTGGAGCGGGGCGAAGATGTGCTTTTGGAAGGCTCTTTTCAAAAAAACAGCGGGAGAGTCAAAATCAATGTCAGGGTGATCAAATCTATAGACGGCAGTGTTGTAAGTGTCGTCGTTGAAGAAGGGGAGATGGATAAAATCTTTGAAATTGAGGAGAACGTCGCAATTCAAATTGCCCGCCTGCTGAAAATTAAAGTAGCGCCGGATGAAATGAGATCCGTGAAATCGCGCGATACGAATAATACAGAGGCCTATGAGGCATACAACAGGGCTTTACTTGAGCACAAAAAGGGCAATCACAGCCAGGCTGTTAAAATGTACAAAAAGGCGCTCGCGCGGGATAATAAATTCGCGGACGCCTATAACAATTTGGGAGTTTGCTATTACAATATCAATTTGCTGGACGATGCGATAAGCTCATATCAAAAAGCAAAAATGATAGAACCTCTTAATGATGCTGTGACGGTAAATCTCGCCACAGCGTATTTTAAGAAAGGCGCAAGGGTAAAAGCGCTGAATCTTCTTGAAGATTATGACAGCCTGGGGTCGCCGTCCGTCCGGGTTCTGCTCATGACCGGCGTGATTTACAACCGGATTGCCGAATATCAAAAAGCGAGCGAAGCTCTTGAGAGGGCAATAGAAATACAGCCCTCTGCTCCGGCTTATCATGAGCTCGGGATCGTCTATGATAATAGGGGGCGATATGACCGTGCGATAATCATGTACACGGGGGCTGTGAAATTGAACCCCTCGTTTTATCAGGCTTTCAATAATATGGCGATCGCCTACATGGCTAAAGGAGAATATGAGCAGGCGCTTAATCCGGTTAATAAATCTTTGGCGCTCAACTATGAGTGCGGAGATACCTTTAATCTTATGGGTTTGATTTTTGCTAATCAGGCGTCCTATTCAAAGGCGATAGCCGCTTATAAAAGAGCAATACATCTTTCGGGGTCACCGCAAGCATATTATAATCTCTCGTGCATTTACGCGCTTCAAAATGAGACTGATTTGGCCCTGCGGTTTCTTGATCACGCGATTGATTCCGGATTTAATGACATTAATTCCGTGAGCGCGGAGCCTGCGTTTAAAAATTTAATATCAGATAAGCGTTTTTCTGAACTGATAGAAAAAATCAGGTGATGCCCAGAATAGAATTATTAGCTCCGGCGGGGTCTAAGGACGCTCTCGCCGCCGCCGTCAGGGCCGGCGCTGACGCCGTTTACATAGGCGCTCCCGGCTTCAACGCCCGGATGTCCGCCAAGAGCATCACTTTCTACGATCTGGCGGTGCTCATGGATTACGCTCATGGGAAGGGCATCAAAGTTTTTGTGGCGATGAACACCCTCATCAAGCACGCCGAGATACACGGCGCCGTTAAACTCGTCGCGGGGATAAAGAAACTCGGCGCAGACGCCGTCATAATACAGGATCTGGGGCTTGCTGAGATCATATCCAAACATTTTGAGGATATAGAGATGCACGCCAGCACGCAGCTTGCCGTCCACAACAGGATGGGCGTTGACATCCTCGCGGAAGCCGGTTTCAAGCGGGTGATCCTCGCGCGGGAGCTCTCATATCCCGAATTGAAGATAATCGCTAAGGGCTCTCCCGCGGAGCTGGAAGTCTTCTGCCACGGCGCTCTTTGTTTCTCCCTCTCGGGGCAATGCCTTTTCTCAAGTTTCATAGGCGGACACAGCGGAAACAGGGGTCTCTGCACGCAGCCCTGCCGGAGGATATGGCGTCAGGGAAAGAGGAAGGGATATCTCTTATCGCCGCGCGATATGCAGCTCGCCGAAGATATCAGGGAATTGAAAAAAATAAAGATAGCCTCTATAAAAATAGAGGGCCGCATGAGGAGCGCTGAATATGTTTACAGGACGGTGAAGGCCTACCGTATGCTGATAGACGCCTCCGAGGGGGATTTCCCGGAAGCGCTGGAGGAGGCGCGCGGCATTCTTTCAGCGGATTACGCCCGCGAAAAGACCTCCTGCCTTTTTTCTGGCCGTGACGAAAATATATTTGAGCCGGAAAAGGCGCAGTGCCTCGGAAACCGCATAGGGAAAGTGGAAGCCGTGACCAAAGACAGCGTGGCAATAAAAATTTTTGACTGCGTGCCGGAAAATAAGTATCGAAAGTCAACCCCTGGCACCATTTCACGCGGCGACCGCCTGCGCATCTCCAATCCCGCCGGCGACATTACCAGGGCCTTTAAGGTAAAGGATTTCACTTTAGACGGTGACAGATACACTTTTGCCCTCGATAAGGCGGATGACTTCTCAAAAGGCGACCCCGTCTTCAGGACAGCCGAAGCCCTCACGGATCAGAAAGATATAGAGAAAGAAGTGGACGCCATGTATAAGAACTATGCCCTGAAAAACAGGAGCAAAGTCGTCCGTGCCTATCAGGTGAGTCAGGACTACACATCGCTCATATCAAATAAATGGAACAGCGGGAAAAAATCATCGCCCGGGGCGGACACGCTGTGGCTGAGATTCTCCGATGTCAAATGGATGGATTCACTCGGCGGCAGAAAAAGCCGCGCTGTTTTTTCGCTGACCCAGGAAAATATACATCAATCCGGCGATATAATAGATAGGCTGGGTAATGAGACGGTGATGGAACTGCCGCCTTTTATAGGGCAGAGGGAAATACAGCTCTTCAGAAATCATCTGGAAAAATTGATAAGCGCCGGCGTGAAGAACTGGACGCTGAACAATATCTCCCACATAGGATTTTTCAAAGAAAAAGGGTGTTCTCTTTCCGCGGGCCAGTTCCTCTACGCCTGGAACGCCTACGCCGCGGCTTTTCTCGACGACAGAGGCATAAACTCTTTCAACATCTCATGGGAGGACGATTTTCTGAATATCAGGGACCTGACCGGACCCGTGGACGCCGCGCGCATGCTCATATATCTCTACGGCCATCCGCCTGTGGCGCGGTCGAGGATACTCACGCCCGGATACATCGGCGGCGATCTCCTGATGGAGAACGACAGGGGCGATAAAAAATCAAAGGACGAGAACTCTTTTTATCCCGTTTCCGAATCCAAACTCACACTGCTGATCGCCGCGAAACCTGTCTGCCTTTTTTCTTCAAGGAGAAAACTGCACGATCTGGGCATAAGCAATTTCGGCATTGACCTGAGCTATATCCCGCCTGACCGGAAACTTCTTAAAACTATATTTGATTCCTACGACACCGGAGAGAGTGTTCCCGGCTCAGTGCGATTCAATTTCAAGAGCGGCGTCAAATAATCGCGGTTTTACCAGCGCTCTTATGGTAAAATTTCAGTAAATGTTGTAACATCAAACGATTGGAGCGAAGATGAATATGAAAAAAAATCTTACACAGAAAAAAGTGATCAGAGAACTCAAGGAAAACAGGGAAGTTTTAAAGAAATACACCGTTAAAAAAATCGGTCTTTTCGGTTCATTTGTTCAAAACAGGCAGAAAGTCAGCAGCGATATTGACTTTGTCGTTGAATTCAACAAACCGAGTTTTGATAATTTGATAGGTTTGATCGACTATCTGGAAAAATTATTTGATAGAAAAGTGGATGTGCTGACTTCGGAAGGGGTGAAGAATATCCGAGTGAAAAAAGTGGCAGAGGATATCAAAAGAAATTTGATCTATGCATAAACGCGGCAATTTAGAATATTTGTATGACATGGAAAATGCTTTGAATAGTATCTCGGATTATGTCAAAAAGTCAAGTTACAAGAAATTTATCAAGGATAAAAAAAGTCAGGATGCCGTGATTTATAATATCGGAATTCTTGGCGAAGCCGTCAAAAACATATCAAATGATTTAAGAAAAGCTGAACCCGATGTCGCCTGGAAAAACATCGCGGGGATGAGAGATAAAATCATTCATTTTTATTTTGGGGTAAATATTGACATCGTGTGGGATGTCGCCAAAAAGAAGGTTCCCGAATTAAAAAAACAGATAAGAACGCTTATTAAGGAATTGGAAAAATAGGCGAATTACTTCTTTTTGTAACTCTTGATGTCTTTTTCCGAGATCAGGCGGTCGGTCAATCTGAACCACTCTGTCATGAGCGACTTGAGCTCGACGGAGCGGAGTATTTTGCTGAATCTGTTCTCGTCCACGCGGTTTGACGCCTCAATAAAATCGTTCAATGACACTTTGCCGTAAGAATAGTTCTCCGTCTCGTCTTTCAGGATGGACTTGGCGAGCTTTATTTTTTCATCGGCTATCGCTATCAGCTCGCGCCCGGTTTCTATCTGAAGGATCAGTGTCTTCAGGTCCGTGCGGAGCTGGATATATTTGTTGGCGCCGGATAAGCGCGTCTTTTTCTCATTTATCTTTGACAGCTCCAGCGCGGCGCTGTTGGTCTGATCAGGGAAGGGCCATGTCAGCGAAATGCCGGCGAAGACTTCGTCTTCCGCGTTGTTTATCCCCGTGCCGTTACCGGCGGTCTCATAACCCAGAAGAAGGTTTGTTGACGGCAGCAGGGCGTTGGCGTCTCTGGCCACCTGCAGTGAACTTTTATCTTCCAGCAGAGTCAGTATGCTGTATGTGCGGCTGTTTTGCGTGAAATCCCTGTAATCTTCCTCAAATGATATTTTTCTGTCGTCGTAGGCCATG
This sequence comes from Candidatus Omnitrophota bacterium, assembly GCA_013791745.1. Lineage (NCBI taxonomy): Bacteria > Pseudomonadati > Candidatus Omnitrophota > Candidatus Omnitrophota bacterium. Next base: position 6,327 of record VMTH01000062.1, on the reverse strand, counting down.
GGATCGGCCGGCACGAGGCTCTCATTTTCGTCGTGCCGCAAGGCCTGTTTTATAAAGGTGAGCGCCGCGTCGTATTTCTCCCGAAGTTTCAGCAGGTTCTCTTTTTTCACCAGCACCTGTATGTTTATTTTATTGACATCTATGGGAAGGGCGATGTTATTCTTTCGGCGCTTCCTGATGTTATCTAAAAGCTCAAGATTCTGCCTGTATGACGATTCGCCTATCTTCAGGTTCTCGTAGGCCAGATACCAGTTGAAATAGGCCGTTATTATCCTCGCCAGATAGTCTTCGTATGCCTCCGCCACCTGATGCCTGATCACATCTATTTCCGCGCCTATTATTTTATCCTGAAGGCGCGTCGCTTTTCCGAAAGCGTTTTTCGCGACCGGCTGGGAGATGAGCAGGGTGACGGCCGAGCTGTCCGCGCCGGGGGTCGCCGACGGCACTGTCTTGTACTGGGCGCTGACATCCGTGCCCGAGAACGGGAAAAGTTTGCTCAGCCCTATTGTCGCCGCGGGGCCGGATTCGTCATGGTCCAGGAAGAACTCGTACTGGCTTTTCACCGACAGCACGATGTCGCGTGCCGGCAGGCCGAGGTCTTTTTTATATTGCAGTGTCATCTCGTCTATCAGTATCTCCTCAAAGCTCGTGTCTTTTGAGACGGCCGTCTTAATGAATTCATCTATGCCGACGACGCGGTTTTTTGTGTCAGCGTAAACGATGCCGCCCTGTATCACGGCAGCCGCGAATAAGAGTTTGATGATTTTTTTCATATTATTCCTTTATCGCCTCCGGGTGCAGAAGGAAACGGGTATCCTGGAGCAGCGCGAAGCTGCAGGGTATGAGCAGCAGCGTTATGAGCGTGGCAAACATCAGCCCCCACGCTATCGCCAGCATCATCTCCGCGAGCATCGCGTCGTAGCCGGCGAAGCCGTAGGCCGTAGGTATGATCCCCGCCACGGTCGTGAGCGTCGTCAGCATAACGGCGCGCAGCCTTGTCTTGCCTATATCCGCTATCTGAAAGTTTGAATCAGCCTTCCGCTTCCTGTCATCGTAATTTTCTGTCAGTTTGACGAGCATCAGTATTGAATCGTTCACGACGACGCCCGCCAGGCCTATGGCGCCTATGGCGGCGAAGAAACCGAACATCGTCTTGCCGTGGAGCCAGAAGGCGAGTATGACGCCCACCACCCCGAAAGGTATGGACAGCATTATTATAAGCGGTTTCACGAGCGAATCAAAAAGCAGTATCAGCACGACATAGATGAGGAATATAACGGTTATGACAGCGTATTTCAGCTCGCCCTTTGACTCGCGGGTGTCCTGCACCTCGCCCTCAAAGATCAGCCTCGCCGACGGGTATTCGGATAAGATCTGAGGGAAGTCGTTTTCCTCAAAAAACCCGGCTATCTCAACAGGCGTCAGTTTGCTGCCCGGCTTTATGTCCGCGTACACTTTCGTTATCCGTTTGCCGTCCTTTCTTTCTATGGAGTTGGGCGAGAGGGTTTCGACGACATCCACGATGTCCCTCATCGGCACAAGGTAGTTGCCCCGGTTTTCAACGGGTATGCCCAGTATTTTTTCAATGTCGTTCTTCACGCTGTCTATCGTCGTGAAACGCACATCTATTTCCTCGTCGTCCGCCGGCAGGTTATATATGATGATCCCCTCTATGGCCGCGCGCAGCGTGGATGACACATCGGCGGGTGTGATAGAGAGCCGCCTTATCTTTTCTCTCTTCAGGCTTATTTTGTATTCGGGATTGGTCAGCGGCCGGGATATCTCCACATTCAGGAGCGCCGGGTGCTTTCTCATGGCCTCCGCCATTTTCTCGGCGACACTGTCTCTTATCCCGTCGTTGTTCACCATAACGGCCAGCTCCATGGGGCTGCCGCTGTCGGAGCCCCAGCGGCTTTTTGAGAACCGCATGTCCCTAAGTCCCTCTATCTTCATTATCTTTTCTTTCCATTCATCCATCAGATCGTCGGCGGATTTTTTCCGCTTGTCCTTGGATAATATCTCGGCGTTCACGCGGAACTTGTCTTCTTCCACGGCTCTTCCGCGGTGGCTGCTGGCAATGCGCGTCCTGAAACCTATCACCTCTTTTCCCAGATATCCGGATAGTATGTTCTCTATCTGCTTTGTCTTTTCCGCCGTATCGTAGCGGCCGGCCTTTTCCCCGGCGCTGCCGCTTATTGTGATGTCCCTCGTCTCCTCGTTCGGAAACATTACGAACTTCATTTTTGTTTTTACGATGTATCCCGAAAAGACGAAAAGGATGATGAATGAGAGGAAGACCAGCCATTTGTAGGGAAGGACTTTTTCCAGCAAGCGGCCGTATCTGCCTTCTATCCTGTCAAACCAGTGCCCGTTATTAGGGGCCGCAGGGGGAATATCGCCGGATTTTCCGCGGCGAGTTTTAAATTTCGGGAACTCAAAACGCATGTGGCCCGGCAGTATTATCAGCGATTCCAGGAGGCTCGCCCCGAGCATACAGAAGATGATAGCGGGAATGTACTTGAGCATCTGGACGAATCTACCCTGAAAAAAGTAGAGCGGGAGGAAGGCCACGCAGGTGGTCAGTACGCTGGCCACGACGGGAAAAAAGACCGCGGCAGTGCCTTTGCATGCGGCGTCCCGCGCGGGCATGCCGCCTGCCTGAAGGCGTGAGATGTTCTCCGATACCACTATGGCGTCGTCCACTATCATTCCCATGACGATGATAACGCCTGCGAGCGTGATGTTGTTTATCGTGTAGCCCAGCGTCCAGATGCATATCATCGTAAAGAAGATGGTGAAGGGTATGCCCAGCGCCACCCACACGCCGGATTTGAAATTCAGAAAAACAAAAAGCAGTATGAGTATCAGCGTGAAGCCGAGTGAGCCGTTCGCCGCTATTAGATAAAGGCGGTTTTTCAGATCCACCGATTCATCGTCGAGCAGCGCCACCTCGATGTCCGTGCCCTTGAGATTGTTCCGGCGGTATCTCTCAACCTGTTTTTGCACGGCGTCAATCGCTTCCAGTATGCCGTATGAGCCGGATTTAACGACCCGGAGCATCACGGCTTCGTGGCCGTTGGCCTTGAAAATTGATTTGTCGGTCTTATAGGTCATCGCCACGTCGGCGACCTGTCCCAGTTTCACGACCTGTCCCTCAAAGCCCCCCTGTATGATGAGGCCGTTGAGTTTCTCTATGGTATCCAGTTCCGAAACCAGAGTGACGCTGGGTTCGCTCTTTATGTCTATCGTGCCCGCGGGCTGGCGGACATGGTTCGCTCTGACTTCGCTCATGGCTGTGTTGAAGGGGATATTGAATTTGATCAGTTTCGCGGGGTCGGTCATTATGCGTATTTCTTCCCGAAGATAATTGGTCCTGTCAATGCTGTTTACCTCGGAAAGGTTGAGCAGCTGGTTTTCAAGGGCGTGGGCGTAGGCCTGCAGATTCCGCCGGGACGCGACCGTGTGGAGATGAATTTTTTTGTCTATCAATACCACATCGATAATGGCCATCTGGCTGGTTTTGAACACCCTGACATTGGGGTCTTCCGTGACATCATCAGGCAGTTTCGCGTCCGAGACGGCATTCCTCACATCCATTATGACTTCGTCGCGGTTGGGCAGGTTTTGTTCCAGTTCCACCGAGACACTGGAGGTGCCGTTGCCGGAATTGCTCGTGACCCTGTAAACGCCGTCGATCCCGCGGACTTTTTCTTCTATGGGTTTTGTGACGAAATGCTCCACCTCTTCGGCGGTCGCTCCGGGATAGCGCGCGCTTATGCGGACGAAATCAAATGTGACATTCGGCATCTCCTCTTTGCTCGTGTTCTTCCACGCGAAGATGCCGCCGATAAAGACAACGACGAATACCAGGTTGGTCAGCAGATGCCGGTCAACGAAATAAGCTACGATTTTTTCTAACAATTATATTCTCCTAATAACAGGCCTTCCGTAGATTTATTAGACGCTCCGCGGAGCCCATAAGTTACAAAATTAAGATAAAAAGGAAAATGGGAAAGGGGACGTTCATTAACTTATTAACTTACGGCATATAGTCGCCTTAAAGGAAAATGGGGACGGTTCGGGTATTTTTTAAAGAGCACTGCCGTTTTTTATCAGTTTTATTAAGGACGTCCCCATTTCTCCATTTCTCCAATTTTTCCATTTTTCTCCATTTTTCCGTTTTTCTTCGTTCTATGTTATAATGAACGATGCCCGTAAGGGCTGAGGAGGGCGTAAATGGCAGGATTTATCAAAAGGATATCAAAGACAGCCGGGCATATCCCCGGCGAAATGATCTATGTGGGAGAAAAAAAGGAAGGAGCGGTGAGTGTATCCCTCATTGATTATGACGATAAGGCGCTCAGTGAGAAGGAAATCTCCGATGTTGAGGAATTGTTCCCGCTCAAAGAGACGCCTACGGTCAGCTGGATAAATATCAACGGCCTCCGCGACACGCGTCTTATTGAAAAGCTCGGCGGCCACTTCGGCATTCATTCTCTGACGCTTGAGGATATCGTCAACACCGCCCAGCGCCCGAAGTATGAGGATTTTGACTCTTATATCTTCGTGGTCCTGAAAATGCTCATGCTCGACGCTTCCGGAAAGGGCATAGTCTCCGAACAGGTGAGCTTGGTACTCGGCGCTAATTTTGTCATCTCCTTTCAGGAGAAAAAGGGAGATGTGTTCGACGCCATACGGGAACGGATACGGCAGAACAAGGGAAGGATAAGAAGGGCGGGGCCGGATTATCTCGCCTACAGCCTTCTGGACGCGGTCGTGGACAATTATTTTTCCATTCTGGAAAACACGGGCGAACAGATCGAGGAGATGGAAGAGAAACTGCTCGCCAACCCGTCGCCGCAAACCCTCCGGAAGATCCATGATCTGAAACGCGGCATAATATTCCTGAGAAAGTCCGTCTGGCCCCTGCGCGAAGTCGCCGGCAGCCTTGAACGCGGCGAGTCCAAACTCATTAAAAAGAGCACGGTGATATTTTTGCGCGACCTCTACGACCACACAATACAGGTCATAGACACCGTTGAAACTTTACGCGATATGCTTTCGGGGACACTGGATATCTATCTTTCCAGCGTGAGCAACAGGATGAATGAGATAATGAAGGTGCTGACGATATTCGCCGCCATATTCATCCCCCTGACCTTTCTGGCGGGTATCTACGGCATGAACTTTGAATTCATACCGGAACTGAAATGGCGCTGGGGTTATTTTTACGCTTTGGGCCTGATGGCCGCGGTAGGTTTCGGACTGCTCATTTTTTTCAGGAGAAAAAAATGGCTGTGAACAACACGCGGCGCTGTGCCCTGGGTGCAATAATGGAGGAAACTTATGAGCGGTAAAAAACACTTTAGTTCAGAAGATGCGAAAACGATCGGAGAAAAGCTGGGCCTGAAATGGGACAAATTCGATGTTGAGCAGTTCCGCATGGGAATGGATGTTGAACTTGAACACGGAACGACAGATCCTTCCACAAATGTAACCGGGGACGATCCCGTGGTGACTGGGAAAATAGCGCTGGCGCATCTCAATGAGTTCCCCGATTATTATACGCGGCTTGAGAACATGGAAACGGAAGCCGAGGATTTTTGGGAAAAGCGCGACTGACAAGAAAAGGGGACGTCCTTAATAAAATTACGTTTATTAACCCGTTAACTTGGAGAATGCTGCAAAAATAATCAGGAAAAATATTTTTCTCCGAAAATTAACCGGATAGTTGTAAGAATGGTAGTAGTGCATAATTCAGATTATTGTTACGGTTTTCAACAACTCATAGAAACATTTCAGCTTTTAATTTTGCAGTTGACAGTAAAGGTTTTTCGCATTATATTCATACTGTAGGGTAAATTGGGTTTTATCCGATAAAGGCAAACCCGCTGAAAGGCGGGGACGCAAAGCCACGGGGCTACCCCCTGCAGTATATCTGCAGGGCAAGCCAGCCAGGATGCCGAAGATAAACTTACCTTAAGTCAAACCTGACTGACCCGCTAGCCGGGCTACCGAAGATAGTAGAATTAAATTCTATGTATTTTTGGTAGCCCGGTTTTTTATTTGGAGGTAAAAGTTATGGAAAATAAAAACAATTCTCTTTTAACACATCCTGTGTTAAAGTTGGCAGCGTTGTGCTTTCTATTAGCAACCTTCTTTGTTCCTGAGTTTCATGCAAGAGATATAAATCTAAAAGAATATGTTCTAGTAGCTAATGATGTTATAGAAATATCAGGTGCTTCTATCATATCCGGATGTGTTCATTCGAATAATGCTGTTAAGGTCTTAGATAACCCGGAAATTAATGAGCGGGTATCTGCAGTT
>VMTH01000061.1 GCA_013791745.1 Candidatus Omnitrophota bacterium | reverse complement strand
TTTCTGGATAGGACAGTTTGCATCCATCGTCGGCGTATTAACCGTAATTCTTTTTGCTTTTTTCAAAAAATAATTTCTATGATATTGGGAACGCCTGTCGTGTTCCTCAAGTTTTTTCAACACATCTTTATGCGTCGCCAAATATTCCCTAACCTTTACAAAGGCGCGCATTATTTGAATATTAACTTTTATTGCCCTGTCGCTGTTTAATACCGATGACAGCATTAAAATACCGTGCTCCGTGAAAACAAAAGGATGCTTCCTCGTACCGCCCCATCTTGATGTTGCAAATTGCAATATCAAGTTTTGAAATTCTTCCTTGGTAAGTTGAAACATAAAATCTTCCGGAAAGCGTTCTATGTTTCTCCTGACCGCAAGATTTAAATTCCCTGTAGTCACACCGTATAATTTTGACAGATCTCTGTCTATCATCACCTTCTGCCCGCGAATCAAAAGAATCTTATTCGCGATTATTTCGACCGGCACTAAATCAGGCATTGATTTCTCCTCTTTAAGACGCCTCGTTCTGCTTTCGGTTAATTTATTCATTTTTTTAGAATTTCCCAATACCCGCCTTTGTCGGGCCCAATCCTGCGGAGTTCCATTTCTAATTTTAATTTGCTGATATTCTTTTTTACCGCTCTATCAGTTATATGCAGTTTTTGGGATAATTCCCGGATTGTAATTGAATGATTTGCCCGCATTAGTCCCAAAATTTTCTGGGAACTTTTCTGGGAACTTTCCTGGGAACTTTTCTGCCCCTTTTCCGCCCCTTTTATTTTCAATAGTTCCGGCATTAAAAAAGTTGCCGTAAAAAAGGTGGTGAATTCAAACTTCGGCGGTTTTAATCCCGCTTCTTTCATCAAATTTCTCATTTTCCTTATCCCCGTGCCCATTTTTTCAATGTATTCAATCTTGTTTAAAAGGTCGGCTATTCGGGGATTTCTTAAAACGCTCTTTTTGCCGAAGTCCTCAGGTTTCAGCCCCTTCGGCAGCCCGCCGAAATCTGTTATCTCTATTCTGTCTTCGAACATTTCCACCATCACATTTGAACCCTTTTCAAAATAGTCCCGATGAGCGACAGCGTTTATTACCGCTTCTCTCAATGCGTCAAAAGGAATTTCCGGCACTTCTCTTCTTGCCGGACTTCCGGTCATTTCATATCGGACAGGAATATGTTTCTTGAGAAAATTCATCGCATCGTCTATGTTGCTGACTATATCCTCATTGAAGTCCTTGCGATCCAAAACTTCCACTTTTTCCCTGCCTCTGTAAAGAGCGCAGGTTACGGCGGTATGAAAGTAAATATCGGAAAGATTTTTTGAGAAAAACAATATCCCTGTATTATTAAAAAGCAATTTGCCTTCCTGTTTCTCCGCAACTCCCAAATTGACGAGAGTGGACGGTATGTTTAAAAGATTTGTGATACCCGCCATGCGAAGAAATCTGTCAAGTTTTTTTGAATCAAAATGTTTTTTATAATCAAATTTCAGATTAACAAGTTCATCGAACCTGATTTTCCCTTCCGATTTAAAAAACTCAACAATTTCATTCCGGCTAAGTTTCTGTGAATTGGGCCCGACTCTCGTATAAAAACCGGATGAACATTTGCAGGGTTTATCCTCTCCTTCGCGCACTTCAACTATCAGAATATTCCCGTGTTCTTCAAAAAGAATTTTGACAGGCGGCTGGCAGTTGTTAGCCGTGTCCTGAATCTGAGATTTCAGCTTGTTTGTTATTTTCAGCCCCTTCCTTTCGCCGCTGTCGGAGATACCGAAGAATATTTTACCTCCCGATGAATTCGCGAAAGCTACAAGCTCTCTGTCAATGTTTGAAAGATTTTCCTTAAATTCTATGCGGTATCCTTCGCCTTCGGCAAGTATGAGTTTTAAAAGACGCCCCGTTCCGGTTTCGTTTAATTTATTCATTTTTCAAAATCCCATTTTCCCCGTCTTCTTCGGCTCAGGCAAAGTCAGCATCTTTTTCAGCGTCACGAATATGACCTCTATCTTTTTATCATGTTCGCCGTATTTTCTTTCCAGCGATTCCACTTTTCTCAATAATTCGCTGTGACTGAGAGCCAACTGTTTAAGTTTTGAGAAAACCCGCATTATGCTGATATTGACCATTATCGCCCTTTCGCTGTTCAATACGCTGGACAACATAGATACACCCTGCTCAGTAAAAACATAAGGCAAATAGCCTCCAAAATATTTTTTCGATGGTATCGCAAAATGCGATACCACAAAATCTAATTCTTTATCGGTAAGCTGAATCATAAAATCTTCCGGAAATCTCTTAATATTTCTCTTTACCTGTTCCCGCAATCGGATGGATTTAACTCCGTAAAGCTCAGCCAAATCCCTGTCAAGCATCACCTTTTGTCCGCGAATTAAAAAAATCTTATTCGCTATTATTTCAATCGGCACTAAATCAGACATGGATTTCTCCTCTTTAAGACGCCCCGTTCCGGTTTCGTTTAATTTATTCATTTGTCAAAATCCCATTTTCCTTTTCGGCGGAACCGGCGGCGGCTCCAGCAACTGCTTGAGCGCCTGAAAAATAACTGCAATTTTCTTATCATGTTCGCCATATTTTCTTTCCAGCGATTCAACTTTTCTCAATAATTCGCTGTGACTGAGAGCTAATTGTTTAAGTTTTGAGAAAACACGCATTATGCTGATATTCACCATTATCGCCCTCTTGCTGTTAAGTACACTTGATAACATTGCAACTCCCTGTTCCGTAAAGGCATAAGGCATGATTCTCGAGCCGCCCCAACTTGAAATCACAAATTGTGATTTCAAGTTTGCAAATTCATCCTTGTTTATCTGAAACATGAAATCAGCGGGGAAACGCTCAATGTTCCGCTTTACCGCCTGAACAAGCGCCCTCACTTCAACACTATAAAGTTTTGCCAAATCCGGGCTCAACATCACCTTTTGGCCGCGAATCAAAAAAATCTTATTCGCTATTATTTCAACCGGCACTAAATCAGACATTTAGATCGCTCCTTTTCATCCTCCTTTAGTTCTGCTCCGGCTTTAGTTCGGAAAGAGAAAGACGGCGGGATGTCATCTGACGGATGGCGATAACCCTTCTGACGGTCTTGTCCCTGTCGTAAAGACGGTAGCCGCCCATTGTGCGGTCTACCACATCCAGAAGCCCCTCAGCGGTGTAAAACTTCACCGTGGACGGCATTACGCCCGCTTCCTCGGCAATCTCGCCGACCTTCATCAAACCCTTCTCCAAACGGATCCTCTTTGCGCTTGTCATTTATCCTCCAATGCCCGCATGAGAGCGGACGCTTCCAAAACCACATTCTTTCTGCAAATTATTGTTCGCGCTGTATGAAGCGCGCTGTTTACTTACCACTTTCGAAAACAAAAAAACATTCTTAAAAATCAAATTGCTGTTCATTACGGCAGTAGTTTTTGAACCGTGTTCAGAAATTGTTCCGGCTTCACCGGCTTCTCGAAATAATGATCGGCGCCGCATTCCAGAATACGCTTTTTGTCGTCGGGAGTGCCGTAGGCGGTGACGGCTATCACTCTCACCCCCGCGGTATCTTCCCTGTCTTTTATTCTCCGGCAGACCTCAAAACCGTCTATGCCGGGAAGTTTCATGTCCAGTATGACAACATGGGGGCTGAACGAAATGACCTTTTCCCCCGCCTCAAAACCCTCTTTCGCCGAGTCAATGCTGACGTTCTCAATCTTCCCCAGGATGGCCGCGGTCATCTCAATGAACTGGGGATCGTCGTCGACGATGAGCACCCTGTTCACCTCACGGAGTTCTTCCGGCATAGGCATATCATATTTGCTGATGAATTGTACGAGGTCTTCCTTCTCTATGCGCCTGTGGCCGCCGGGGGTTTTATAGGCGTTGAGCTTGCCCGCGTTCACCCATTTAATAACAGTTGTGAGATCGCAGGACAGCAGTTGCGCCACCTCTTGAGTAGTGAATATTTTTTTACTCATTTACTAAAAGTATAAACTCTCCGCCCAATCTTGTCAAGAGGCAATTCTGGTATTATTGGCTATACGGTGATTTCTTGTTTCCAGGTAGTTCACTTCTCGCTTTTGCGGGCGCACAAATACCGTCGGAAAATCGTTATTTTTTATGAACGGATTTTTCACCCCGCAAAATGTCCCCAATCCCAAGTTGTGACATATATCACAACTTGGCCGGAGCCGGTTTAGAAGTTCTTTTCGTCCTGCCCGGCAAAACGGCTGGCGCATTTACACATCTTTTTCATATTCGCAAACGGTATCTCTCCCTTTTTCTTTAGCCTTATACAACGCCTTATCCGCCGACTTTATTAAATCTTCCGCGGTCAAAGCATCCGCCGGGAAAAAAGCCAGCCCCGCAGAAATCGTCACGGGAGTTTCGAGTCTTACCGCCTCAACAATCCGCTGCGCTTTTTTGCGTGTGCCGCTTTCATCCGATACCGGCATATACACGCAAAACTCTTCGCCGCCGTAACGGCCGGCCAAATCGGATTTATAAATATTTTCCTTAATTTTAGCGGCCACTGATTTTAGCGCCTCATCGCCCACAGGATGGCCATAGGTATCATTATAGGTTTTGAAGAGATCCAGATCGCACATGAGAAACGCGATTTTATAATTGTATCTCCGGGCACGCGCGATCTCTTCGTTCAGACGGCCCATGAAATACTTCCTGAGAAAAAGTCCTGTCAAACCGTCTATTCTTGAAAGCTCCCTCACTTTTTCGTAAAGCAGTATTTTTTCCCAGCCCAGCGCCACCTGCGACGCTATAACCGCGGCGTTCTTAATCTGAAAAGAATCAAGATTTCCCTTTGCCATGACCGAACCGAGACTTTTGTTCCCCGCCACAAGTTCAAATTCATAGTATTCCGCCCCGGGTTTGTTCTGTATTTTGCCAACCATGGATTTCCATACCCCGTATTCATCCGCCGACAGATTTTTTGAGCATAAAATTTCGTTGCCGCCAAAAGCGCAGTCGAAAAAAGCGAGGGTTTCCACACCGAGTTTCAGCGAAAAAGTCTCAAGCGATTTCTTCGCAAGTTCTTTTCCGTCGGAAACAGATTCCATGGCTTTTGAGAGCTCATAGAGTTTTTCATATCTTTCAATTTCGTTCTCAAGTTCTTCAATTCCCTTTGAAGTTTCGGAATTCTCTTTTTTCAGCGCAAGAAGTTTCTCCTCAATCCGACCGAATTTTATTTTAAAATCGCCGTAATTCTTTTTCCGGGATGCAAGTATTTTCAAATCGGGAATAACTAAAACCAGCGCGAGAGCCGCATAAGCATAAAGCATAACGTCGCCGGACAGCATAAACAGCGCCGCGGCTGTGAGGGAAACGGCTGATTTAACAGAGGTGTTCCGCTTTCCCGGAGGCAATGAAAAAAGAAAAAGCATACCCAAAGAGGCCGCTATAAAAATACCGTACCTCCCCGGAGCGGTAAAAAAAACGGCAATCATCGCGGCCGCAAGAAAAAATCGCAGCGCGTTCATGCGCGTTTTGCCGCAATTCATTTTAAGAGGCCCCGCACCACTACCCTGTCGCGCCCTTTTTTCTTACCCTCATACAGGGCCTCGTCGGCGGCGGCAATAATTTTATCTTCTTCCCGGAAATCCTGAAAACTTGAAAGGCCCACCGTCACCGTGACCCCCGCGTATTTGCCGTCAAAATTAAATCTTTCCTTCTTTATCGTTTTTCTTATGTGCCGGGCAATTACGAGGCCTCTTTTTAAATCTGTCCGCGGCAGTATCACCGAAAATTCCTCGCCCCCATAACGGCCGACGATATCAGTGTTGCGTATTGTTTTTGTAATTCCAAGGGCAACGCGTCTAATCACCTCGTCTCCCGCCTGATGGCCGAAATCATCGTTGAATTTTTTGAAAAAATCTATGTCCATCATCAGGAAAACAAATTCCCCGCCATGCATTGAAGCCCTCGAAATTTCTTCTGCCAGTCTTTCCATAAAATATGAGTGATTATACAGTCCCGTGAGATCATCCGTTATTGCCAGATTCTGCGTTGTTTCAAAAAGCTTCACATTCTCAACCGCCAGCGAAGAAAGAGTCGCTATTAAGGTCAAAACCCTCAAGTCCGACGGCAAAAGCCCGCCGTCTCTGCCTATCACTTTTATAATAGACTGTATGTTCTCCCCGTTGAAAACGGGACAGGCTATTATAGACGAGGCGTCGCCGGAATTATGCAAATCAAACCTGCAGTCCATAGCGGTATTTTCTATATACGCCGGTTTCTGGCTTGAATACACCCACCTGTCGCAGGCGTCCCCCGCCTGTTTTATAAGTTCCACTTCCGCTTCCGGAAAAATACTCCGCGTAAATTTTATTATAAACATGGAAATATCTTTCAGAGAAAAAGTCGTGCCGAGTTTCAGCGAAAATTCCGCCATTTTCTCATAACTCGCTATGCCCTTTTTCAGTGCGGGAATAAGTTTCGCTCCGCTCTTAAGGGCTGTTTCAAGTTCCGCGATCGCGCCTTGCATATTTTCCAGCAGTAATTTATTCCGGCCGCAACTTTCGGTTTCTCTATTTTCATACATATTCAAAAAGCAGATAATTGCCCAGTAAATTAAAATAGCAAGCGCGGCAAAAAATTTCACTCCGGCGGACCCCGTAATAAAAGCCGCTGCAGCAACCAGCGTCGACAGAACAGCAATCACAGCTGACGCATAAGTCGAAAAAAAGAGAAATGCCGCAATCTGAATAAAAATGAAAAAAACAAAATAGTGTTCGGGCGACTCCGCCTTTATCAGAGTGTACAAGACAAACCAGAAACCCGCGCCAATCAAAATAAAAGAGGCGCACTCAAAAATTAATTTTTTCAGAGAATTATCCCGGCGCCCATGCCCTCTCCCTGCGAAGGATTGTTTATTGGCCGGATCCTTAAATTCCGTGTTCATCTATGATTGCCGCGGGCTTTTATCCATCCGTTGGCGAAACTCGTATATATCAGCGCCGCTACGGACCATGCCTGGTGGATACAGCCTCTGCCGTAAAAAGGATATTCCGCGTCAAATATTTCCGAAACGCAATCAATGCCCGCTTTTTTAAAATGGCCTGACCATATTTTTTCAAACTCCGTCCATCGGGGTTTCTGCAAAGCATAATAAAACTGCAGGAGCCACGGCCACACCGTTCCCTGATGATACGCGCTGTCTCTGGTTTCAAGATTTCCCCGGTATATCCCTCTGTATCCCTGCGCATTTCTCTCAAGCGTTCTGAGCCCGAAGGGGGTAAGGAGTTTTTTTTCAAGGATTCCCAAAGCCTTTGCGACCGCGGCTGTTGGAAGAATATCTTTCATAAGAGCCAGCGTTATTATCTGATTCGGCCTCAAACTTCCGTCGGGAATACCTTCTTTATTTATCAAATCGGCCATATAGCCGGCATCTATAAAATATTTTTTCCGCACCGATTCGGAAGTCTTTTCCGCAAGAATCCCCGCTCCCTTCACACCCACAGCGTCCGCGAATTTCAAAGCGTTATACCACAGGCCCTGAATTTCAACGGCTTTGCCGGCTCTCGGCGTTATCGGGCTACCCTGAAAAACAGCGTCCATCCATGTGAGAGCTTTCCCTTCCTGTCCCGCCGTTATAAGCGCGTCAGCGGGATCCATTTTTATACCAAAGTCAGTTCCCTTTCTGTAATTTTAATAATTTCACTCACAGGCTTTCTCATTTCTTTTAAAAAACTATCGTTAGCGCCGAAAATTCTGCGGTATTCCGAAAGAGCCCACACAAACCACAGCGACGCGTCAACGGCGTTATAAGAGGCTTTATTCGCCTGCGTTGAAAAAATATTCGGCAGCAGCCCTCCCTTTATAACCGCGGCGGCTTGCCGGAAAATCTTTTTCGCCTTTTCTTTGCGCCCCGTGTATAGAAAAAGCCCCGGCAGAGAAATCATCGTATCCCTGCCCCATGACTCAAACCAGTGAAAACCCGCGACAATTTCTCCGCGGGCGTCAAAATCAAGGGATTTTAATAAAAGTTTTTCAAAGAAAGTGTTTTTGCATTTGAAATCTTTCAAAAATTCCTCGTCCCTGCACAGCCTCTGAGCGGCGAAACTCACTTTTTTCAAGGGTTTTTTTATGTCGCCGGAATCAGCGGAAAAAATAATCCTGAAACTGCCGTCCTTTTTAATATCCGCTTTCCAAAAACCCGGAGAAAACAAAATCTCCCGGTAACTCCCGTCTCTTATTTTATCCTCGGAATAAGAGACTTTCTTCAGCTTTTTTTTAACGGTAAAAGGGCCGCCGCCTTCAAAATAGCACGCCGTTTCCGGCGTTTTCAGACTGCCGCCGCAAAGACTTGCGCGAAAACTTATGTCATCAGCATTGGCTCTCAAACAATGGCTACGCCTCATTGAAAAAAAAGGCCGTATCTCAAAGGCCTTAGAGCAGTTTCCTTTTTCCGCGCGATAGCGCAGCTCCAGCGCGTTTTTCATCGGGGATAATGATATTTCTTCGCTGATCGTAAAATTTGTGCCCGACAAAGAGTATTTAACGTCTGGATAAACCTGAAAAAGAACGGCTTTTGAAACGCCGGTGATTTCAACAAAATTAAGTAAATTATACCGTGTCAGATTGCGGGATTCCATAAGCAGAGAATGGAATCTGCGGATGTTTTTCCTGCCGGATGTTTGCGAAGAATACCCGCCTAACTCATTTGTCAGAAGCCATTCTTCAGAGGGCTTTATTTTTTTCAATTGTCAGATTCATGAGTTTCCCGGGGAAGAGATATACTGCTTTTCTTCTGCAGAGACATTATAGAACTGCCTGTTTCTCTGAGAATCTTTATGTTAATTTTCAGTTCCCTGATAACATCATCAAGAGCTTCCCTGTATTCTTTTGAACCGAGATTGTAAGACGGCGGTGTGCCGGTTTTGCTCTCATCTTCAAGCTGCTCAATCAGAAATTTCAGTTCGCTCTGCATTTTTTTCAAACTGACGGGCATCTTCTTAATGTCCTGCATCTGCTTTCTCAAATTTGCTATCAGCTCTTCCTTACTCTTCATTCTATCCTCCTGAAAATACGTAAAACATCCGTCACTTACCATCCCGCGTAAAAAAGAAAACGTCAGAACTTGCCTCTTCCGTTTTCAGCGCGACCTGTCCTTTTTTAATTTTATATTTCTTCCCCGTAAATATGCTTCTGTAAAAACCGTCCGCGGGCACATATTCGGGCAGCTTTAAAATCAGTTTGCGTTTTTGATTCTCCGCGTTGAAAACGACTATAACGCTCTGCTGGAAATAGTGCTTGATATATACCCAGCGCTTATCTTCCGTCAAAAGATCGGTGTGCCTGCCCAGTGTGATAGGATCCGACTTTATCCGGAATTTAACAAGTTTTGCGACATGGTCGAAGACCGACTTCTCTTCTTTTCCCAAATCATCAAACTTCATCATCCTGCGGTTATCCGGGTCCGCTGCGCCGGTCATGGCAATTTCGTCGCCGTAATAAATCATCGGAACCCCGGGGTTGGTCAGAAGAAAAGTAAACGCGTTTTTTATCTTCCCGTAACTTTCGGGATTATCCACCCGGGGAGGATTCTCCCACCCTATTCTTTTTTCATCCCCCTCCATGTCTCCGTCAGCATAAGCCATAAAACGCGGGAAATCATGGTTCCCCATAAGCGGTGAGATATAGTACACATTTTTGTAATTTTCAAGTGAATCATTGAGCTGCGCCGCAAGCGCTTTAAAATTTCCCTTGCCCAGGGCAAATGTGTCGCGTATATGCCAGTAAAGCGGGAAATCAAACTGGCCGTCAAGCATCCCGGGTGCGATAAAGCTGTTGATGTCTTTTCTTGACGCGATGGATTCCCCCAGCATATAAAAATTACTTCCGAAGGATTTCCGCACTTCACCCGCGAAAGCTTTCCAGAAATCATACGGGATATGCTTAACAGCGTCCAGCCGACAGGCGTCAAAACCAAAGTCTTCTATCCACCACAGAGCGTTGCTCACCTGCGCGTAAACCGAGGCGGTACTGTTAGTATAATCAAACGACGGAAGAAATGAGTCAAACCATGTGGTAAAAGGATACTCGTCAAATTTTCTTATGTTCTTCCCGCCGTCAGGAAGTTCCAGTTTTCCAAACCATTCAGGGTGTTCTCCATACCACGGATGTTCGTTGTGCACATGATTGAAAACCATATCCGCCATAACTTTAAGCCCATGATTATGGGCGGTCTTTATCATCGCTTTCAGTTCATCGTTACTGCCGAAACGCTCTTCGGTTTTAACGGATGAAGACGGCCAGTAACCGTGATAGCCCGTAAAATAGCGGTACGGCGGAAGGGCGTCCTTAAAAGCGCCGCCGACATTGTCTATAACCGGAGAAAGCCAGATGCAATTTGCTCCGAGACGTTTGAAATATCCTTCTTCTATTTTCCGGCTTATACCGCTGAAATCCCCGCCGGCATAATTCGCTTTCGGGCTTAACCCCTCCATCACCACAGGATCATCATTGGACTTGTCGCCGTTATAAAACCGGTCCGTCATCAAACTGTATATAACGGTTTGGGGCCATGAAGGTTCTTCTGAAAAATTTTTCGGTATTATCCTCATAGGAGAAAAATTCCCTTCCCTGTCCGAAGCCCATAAATAAGCGGTTTCCAGGGCCTCCCCTTCAGGTACGGAAAATCTGACCTCATTCCCGTCATAAACTTTCTCCTGCGCTTCTCCCCTGTAATACAATACAACCTTATAGCCCTTAAACGCGGAATCAAAATAGGAAAATACGAGGTTCCATTTTCCGTCCTCAATCATTTCACTCTTTTGAAAAGGTATTTTCACTTTTGTTTCTTTGACCGTCAAAATTGAATTAAAACCACCAAAACCGTCCGCGGCTTTGTCAGGATTGGAAAGGTCTGTTATCCAGTTGCCGTCCACCACTAATTTGTAACTGTGTATCCCCGGCGGTACAGTCATAAGAATTTCAAAATTTCCGGAAGCCGTCTTTTCCATCATATCTGAATTGGCATTCCAGCCATTAAAACTTCCGGCGACAGCTACTTTCTCAACAGCTTTTTCCGGAGCATAGCTGAAGCGCCTAACTGAATTCTTCTTAACCTCCACCGGAACGCTAATATTAAATTTATCATCTTTCGATGAAGTTATTTCAAGGCCTATAATCTCAAGTCCCTCTTTTTCAGGCAGCTTGAGCGTAAAAGAATCACTGCCCTCATAAGAAAAACCGCGGAAGGAAGAAGATATATTCTTCACCCCGTCCATGAAAACCCTTATTGATATTTCTTCTCCCTGAAAACCGGATGCCGGCGGCGGGTAACCGTCCGCAAAAATAAAGGGGACGGAGGAAAGTAAAAATACAATAATGCCAACTATACTAGTTTTTTTCTTTAAAAAAATCGTATAATAA